>NZ_JBSGEZ010000036.1:0-77232 GCF_053603155.1 Nocardia sp. NPDC004260
AAAACACCCAGCAACCAGAAGCCATCCAAACCCCCCGGGCCACGACCCCGCCGAACAGGATAAAAACCCAGCTCAGAGGTTAAAACTCAAGCTAGTGGACATAGCGACTGTTCCGAAGCGCCGCGGGCGCAACCTCTCTCCGAGAGCACCTGTTTCGAGCCCGCTATCGTGGACCTCAACCGTGCTGTCGAGCGCGTTGCGTCGGAGGGGGATACGTTGACCGAGCGGAGCGGTGCCGGAATCGTTATGTGGGGCAGCCGAGCCGGACTCGGCTGGGCTCCCACGCGGGTTTGTCCTACCCGTCGATCCGCGCAGGCAGGAATCGAAGCATGAACGGTCGGCCTCCACTGCTCCCGGCCGGCCCCGGGCGGGTCCTCGACGTCAAGGCCATCCTGGACGGAACCGTAGACATGAGCACCTACCGGCGCAAATACTTGGTCATCTGCGCACAGCCCCGACGCAATCTGGCATGGGACATGGGCCTGACCAAGCCCGACCACAACGGAACCCTGTCGACTCTGACCGCCTGCATCGAATGGCTGGACGTCTACTTCGGCTGGGAGCTGGTGAGCGTCTTCACCCGCCAGGTCGACAAGTACTACATCCACCACGCGATGCTGCGGCGTCGAGCCCCGCATCAGCAGGTTTGAACCTCACTTCGCCGATCCGGCTGCGCTGTTCGGCGACCATGGTCGGCCGAAGAAACGCACAGCCGTCCGGCCCTACCACCTCCGGTTGTGGACGGTCCGTTTGGCGGCGATCCAGCGTCCGGTCGGCTTCATCGCGGCAAGGACAAGAGCGATCAGCACGGGCGTCGCAAGGATGAGCAAGGCCGGTTTCCCCGTGTGGTCGACCATGGCGACGACGTAGATCACCCCGAGCACGGAATCGATGATCACCAGTACCCTGCCGACTGTGGTGCGAAAGATCAGCAGGACCGCTCCGAGTACATAGAGGATGGCCGCGCCCCCGACCAACTCGAGGGTCACGGCCATTTCGCCCGACCAGTACTTCCGGTTGTCGTATGCGAACGTGGCCCCAGAGAAGGTTCCGACGGCGCACATCAGCCCTATGCCCAGTGTTATCGCAGCCGCGAAGATCGCGGTGGCACCGCTGGGCGGGGGTGGTTCAGGACGGCCGAACCCCGGCGGCGGCAGCTCGCGGCTGACGCCGCCATATGGATACCCCATGGGAATCCCCCTCTCCTTCGGTCGAAATCGCCTCACCATCAACAGCTTCAGCCGCTCGCCGGTAGCTTCCACTGCGGAGTCGATCGCTACGACTTCGACACTTTTCTGGTCAGCTCGATGAGGAACTGAGCAGCCCTATGTATGTCCTCGTCCGTCAGATGCAGGATGCCACTCGCCGTTCGGGTTTCGGACTCAGTTATTCTCAGTTGACCATTCCACTCTCCGATTCGGGTGGCGAAACGACTTCGATACCGGGATTCTTCGTATCTGTACGCATATCTTGAACCAAAATCGATTCATTTAGTTCTGTCTTCCTCGTAAACCCTACGGCACCGTCGGTCGGGTCCAGGGCGTTCGGGGCATTCCGTAACGATATCGAGCCATTCGATCTCTGGCTGTCCGTGTTGATTACGGTGCAACTTCCGCTTGGCGAAATCGCTTCATTCAATCCAAAGAGCGGGACCGAAGTCGAGCCAACTGCGCCCAGTTGTTTACCGAAGAAAGTCAGCAGCGAATCGCACAAGCTGCCCTGCGTGATGGTAGTCAGCGGCTCCGGGAGTGGTGGCGAAGGGGAATGAGACTCAGAGCACCCGGTCGCAAGTGCGGCAGCGCTTACGGCCACCACCATGACCCGAACGATCTCGATCACAGTAGGAGTTTCCAATCTGATTTTCGCCCTCGTTTACCCGCACACCTATGCTTTGATGTCGCGGGCACTATCAGTTACTCATCTTTTCAGAGTGTGAATCATGTCGACGAGCACCTGCGCGCCCAGCAGGGCGCCTTCGTCGTCGCCATTCTTGAATTCGATTTGGCCCTCCCACCCGTCGATGCTTGCCGTTAGTTTGTAGTACGGGCGCGCAGTGGTCGGATCCAGATAATCCGGTATAGGCTCCACGACCTCTGTTACGGCTACGCCGCCGACTTGCAGGACGTGCGACGGGGGTTGCTTCGGTATTGATGACGACGTGCCCGAATTCATGTAAAACAGGGAAACATTACCGAGGTACTCCTTCCGTCCAGGTGTCTGATAGCTGCATCCATTGCCGCCCCCGATTTTCGTGCTCATCGGCCTGGTGGCGTCCACGGTGATCTCGAGATTCGAGGTGCCATACCGGGTGGAGAAGAAATTTTTCGGAAAATCGCACAGTTCCTGGAGGGTGTGGTTGCTCTCGACTGCAGAAGATTTATCATGATCGGAATGCGACAGCAAGCTGCAACCCGAAAGAACTAACGAGATGATCGCAATGGGTACAAGTTGACGGGCCGTCACATCGCCGCCCATCGGGGTCCGGGGGAATCGGTGTCGAAGTCGTTGGAACAGCTCTGAGGCCAACTATTGTTGAGGAATCCTTTGGGGTCCTGGGTGGAATCGGTGATTTTCGCGATATTCTGCCTTTCGGCGCTAAGGGCTTTGACCAGCCTATTCCCATATGCGACGGTCTTCTTGATGATATTGGCCAGAGCATCGATGGCATCCGAAATTCCCCACGGAGTCGCGGCTCCGGAGCCTATCTTGGTCAGAGCTGCGCCGAAATCTGCGAGAAATCCGACGATGTCCTCGACAATGCCGGAATGGAAATCCCAGGCGGAGTCCGATATAGATGCCAGGCAGTCACTAAGCTTGTCGCAGACCGCTTTGGCAGAATCCAGCGCCGTGTCCTGCAGTAGACGTGTCGCCCCGTACCGAAGGGCTGCCGATCCCTGCCAGTAGCCGAGAATGGAACCTTTGTTGACTTCGTTGTTCTGGGCCTCGCCAATCGTGGCCTTCAGGCTCAGCCATTGTTCGCTGGTTTGCAGAAAGGCAATAGGTGCCCGTAAACCCTGTATGCCGTCGTGCAAGTCGTCCAGAAGCTCTCGGATGGAATTTTTGATTCTCTCTTTATGTTCTTGCATGTAGCCTGTAAGGTCGTCATGAGTGATCGCCCCATAAGCTGCTCCGGCGACTCCGGTGATCGGTGAGAGGAGGAATGGTATTCCGAGGCCTGCCCCTTCCAGTGCGGCTACGGCTGTCGCAGCCTTATCGAATGCCGCGTCGACTTCGGCCGGCTGATTTCGGATCTCCTCAACCTTGTCGGCGAACTGGTCGAGCACGGCATTCAGATCGTCGAGACTCTTCGTGGCTCCCACAACTATTCCTCGTCGAGTTTGATCAGAACATTTGCGAAGCTTTGATCTTGCTCCGCATACACTTTGGCGACGTGCGCGAGGACGTCTCCGATCGATTGTGTCTCAGCATGTCCCTCGGTCAGTCTGTCCTGCATGTATTGTGCGGCTGCGACCTGGGCAGCCCAAGCCTCCTGATACAATGCCCATACGACTTCTTTATTACTGTCTCGGATTTCTTGTGCTTTTTGGGCGGCGTCGCCGAGGTGATCGGATGCGTGTGCCCAAGCATTGGATGCGGAAATCAGCTGATTGAGATCCGCCGAGAAATCGACCATCAGACACTCCTCATCAGGTATTTCTTGTACTCTTCGAGTTCGTATTCGAGTTCGTCGTCGGAGCGCTGGGACCACGATCCATCTTCATGAAATTTCGGACGCTGACCGCGTATTTGATTCGCGCAGTCGATGATATCGTGGGCTATATACGATGGGCTTACGGTTGCCGCCCACTTCGAATCGATATCGATGCTACTGATACGGGAGATGCTTGCGGTCACCGTAACAGAATGCGATCCGAAATCTGTCCACGGGCCTCGGCCGATGAATTCGTCATGTCCGCGGACAACTCGCTCTACAGTTTCGAATTCGGTGAGCGTCTGTGTATCCAGCAGTGTGATCATTTGCGCCCGGCGGGAGGGGGATGCGCTCAGCGCGGCGAACTTCCCCTGGGCGATGGTCGGCGCATCATGGCGCCAGAGGGCGATGTAGTAGCAGGTCATCGCGGCGGCGGAGAGATCCGGTGGATCCAAGCGGGCGTGCAGGTTCCGGTCCGCGTCGACGGTGATAGGAAGGCGGCCGTCATCCAGATTCATCGTGAACAAGCCCGCACCGATCAAGCGAATATCCACCTGCTCAGTCACCAATACCACCTCGCATCGGGGGCATGTGCACCTTCAGTCCTCACTGCGGCATCCTCTCCTCGGTGCTGTCGGTCGACCTACAGCGGTTCTCTGTACTACTTGGACGTTGTGTGACCGGGTTCGGTTCCAGTGGATCGCTACCAACTTTCGGGGCGGGCGGCCGCGAGGCGTTGGAGGGCTTGGTCGATCCAGGTTGTGAAGTGGGTGGTCAGGTCGGTGGGGGTGGTGGGGCGGACGGTGATGTGGTCGGTGCGGTGTTCGGTGTAGCGGCCGTCGGCGGAGATGTCGTGCCACTGGAGGACTTTGGTGGGTTTGGTGTGGGTGTGCAGGGGGGCGGTGATGAGGACGGCGGTGCCGCCGCCGTCGACGGGGCGGCCGAGGAGGCGTTGGTATTGCTCGCGGGGGGTGTTGCGGGCGTTGTCTTGGAGGTAGGTGTCGGGGCGGGGGATCAGGTCGTCGGGGTGGAAGGTGGCGGGTTTCTCCGCTCCGGGGGCGCAGGCGGGGATGGCGTTCACGAGGCGTGCCGGGAGTTGTTCGGCGGGGAACATGCGGGCGCGGATGGGGCCGTGCTCGTGTTGGTTGCCCGCTTGGCTGAGGATGACGGCGCGGTAGCTGTCGCGGGCGCCGAGGATCCGGTACTCGCGGATGTCGTCGGGGCCGGTGCTGTTCTTGTGCTTGCAGGTGCCGCCGAGGATTTCGATTCGGAGATCTGAGTCGCCGAGGGTGCGGAAGGCCGCGGCGATCTCGTCTAGTTCGTCCACGGAGTAGCGGTCCCAGACTGCGGTGCGGTGGGCGGCGAAGTCGTCGCGGAAGGCGAAACGGCTGGTGTAGCGCAAGGGGCTGGGGATGCGGTCGTGCGCGTCGCCGTACCAGAGAGCGGCGAAATCGTCCGGTTCCCAAATCCATTCAGCCATGTGGGGTCCAATCCGGCCGCGTCGGAGCGGCCACTATCCACGCACGCCCGCTACCTGTGGATGCGGGCGTGCGCCGAGTCGAGAAGTATGCGGGCGATCAGTCGGGGTTGCCACCGATGACGCCGCCGGGCAGCGTTCTCGGGGGCTCGCCGAGCAGCTCGTCGGTGTTCTCCTGGGTGATCAGGTAGTCCGGTGTCTTGTGCTCGGATTCGTCGTCCTTGCCGCTGCCGCGAGAGCCGTGCGGCATCATGCCCGACGTTCCGTTCGTGCCTCGCAGTCCGGAGGTCGTCCGCGCCGCGGTTGCTGGATTCACCGATGTGTTCGGCGTTCCCGGTGCGCCCGCGATGCTGCGTCCCGGTTGCGGCTGGTTCGTTGTGCCGGGCGTGCCGGGGCTGCTCGGTGTGCCCGGGCTGTGCGGGGTCGGGGTGCCCGTCGACGTGGTTTTCGTCGGGTCCGTGGTGGAGGCGGGAGTGGTCGACGTGGGGTCCACGCCGGCGGGCTTGGTCGTGGTATCGGACGCCGTCGTGTCGGAGGATTGCTGGTTCTGAGTCGACTCGTCGGTGGACTGCTGCTGCTCTTCGGTGCTCGTCGCGTCGGGCTTGCCGTCGCCGTCCTTGTCGCCGGGAGTGCCGGAATCGGTACTGGTAGGACCGTTGCCGGAGTCGTTCGACGAGGGGCCGCCGCTGTCGTCGCTGTGGTATCCGCCAGGCGGAGGCGCTGGGATGTCCACCGACGCGGTCGGGCCGACCGGCGTGGGCAGCACCGGAATCTTGCCGTCCATCTCGCTGAACGGCTGTACGTAGTATTCCTGCATCGCGACGCGCGCGGATTGTTCGGCCAGGAAGCGTTCGCTCGACAGGTTCCAGCGCCTCGGATGGAAAATGCGATCCTCGAACGGGATGTTGACGAGGTCGGGTACGGCCTTCTTCGTATCGGTGATCGCGGTGGCGGCGTCGCGAACCCGGTAGTACAGCTCCTCGAGGGAAGTCGTCAGATTCTGCGCGTCGCTGGTGTATTTGGCGATGGAGCTCTTGGACTGCTCCGCTGCGGGGCCGGACCAGGCTTGCGCAATGGAAGTCTGGATGGAGCGCGCGAAAGTCTCAACACCTCGCTCCCACTCGTTGCGAGCTTGCCAGTACGTGTCAGCTTGGGTGAACGTGTCGGTGGGGTCGAGCGGCTTGAACGTGTCGTTGATACGGGAGTGTTCCCAGCTGTCGGGGTGCTCACCACCGTTCGGGATGCGCTTGTCCTCGTAGCCGTTCATTTGTCCGTTCCATTCGGGAGCCTGGGCGGTGAGAACTGGACTCCGACGGGCGGGCGCTCGGGCAGGGTAGTGTTCAAGCGGTTGAAATCTGCGGCAAAGTCGCTGTCTACCTGCATGATTCGATCACGGGCGAGCCGATGCACCTCTTGGATGTCCTCGACGATCCGATAGTGATCTTCCATGATCTGATAGACGCTGTTGTTGTCTTCCGCGCCGCGGGCCTTCTTTTTGAATCTATCGACCAAGGTTTGTGCCGAGACCATGTCGCCGTCGCCCTCACCCAAGCCCCAGTGATCTTGCCGGGATATGAAGTCCATGGACCTCTGAATCGATCGAATAGCGATTTTGAAGTACTCGCAGTCGCGGTCTATGTAGATGAAATCCTCCGCGGACATCTGGATGCCTAGTTGTCCCTCCTGCGCTGCGTTCAAGATGTTGGCCATCGGCCGAGGCGGCTGCGTGCTGTCGTCACCCATGTGCTACTTCCCTCCCGGTGAGTTCGATCGCATCAGCGTATTTCAAACTGTGGCAGGCATTGTCGGCACTACCTTCTCTGCCAAAGTCTTCGCGAGCGCGCATGTGTCGAGTTGACCGGTCTTACGGTTCGACGGTGGGTTACTCAGGAAGAACTCGAGGCTTCCGCCCTTCATCTCCACATTGATCGTGCAAACCGCGTCAGGGTGCTCTTCGACCTGCCGTGTGGAGATGGCCCGGCGACCGTTGATGGTGTATTCGTGCGTATCTGCGAACTTTTTGTCTCGCACCATGTCTACAGTGATATTTGTTGTGGTTATGGCGGGTGCGTATCCGTCGGGCTGGACCCAGCCGCAACCGCGCCACTTGATTCCCCCCGATGCGTTGTGGTCTTCATTGGTTCTGTGGCGCAGACTTTCTGAATCGAGCACGCTCTGGGGGACGTCGCTGCACGGGTCGTAGCCGGTGGGCACGTCCGAGGCAATGGTCGGGCTGGTGGACGTGGCTCTGGTCGGCGCGGCATCATCGGCTGTGGAATCGCAGCCTGTCAGAATGAGTGTGATACCAACGGCGAGGATGGTCAGTCGCCGCGAATTCCGCCCTGATGTCATCTAGTCCCCTCGCGCACCGGTTTGTTGTACCTGGCCTCTCCAGGGCCGGACCGGCTCCTCCGCCCCCTGCAGTGAATGTTGACGCTACCGGCGCGATTTCGCGGGTGCAAGCGACCTGACATGCATCGAACACGAGGAACCCGTCCAGTTCAGCGAATGCCCCGGCCTCGCGCGAGGAGCAGGCCGGGGCTGTGGGCGAGCGGCTTGGTCAGGACTGCGGGAGTTCTAGTTCGCCGCAGGCTATGCGCACAGTGAACGAGTCCCACTCGCTCGGTCCGAACACCAGAACCGGGCCGGTGGGATTCTTCGAGTCACGTACACCCACGCAGCCCTCGCGGAGGAACGCGACCTCGACGCAGTCCCTATCCGCGCTGCTGAAGCTGCTCTTGAACCAGGTAGCAGCGGGTGCGATGGCGCTCATTCGGCATACTCCTCGGCGATATTGCGGATGAGGGATCGGCTGCTCTCCTGGTCGAGGGCCGATCGCAGGATGTCGGCGTACGCCTGACGGTATCGCCGGACCTCGTCAAGCTTCTCAAGATACAGGTCCCCGGTGAATCCCTGCACGTAAACGATCGGTGGTTCGGTGAGATGGGCGATCGGGTGCTCAGGAAAGTCGAGAATCACGAACGAGCCGACATTCAGTCCTTCGTAGGCCTCCGCTGCGAGAGGAACCACCCGTACCGAAACATGGGATCGTTCACCGACTTGCAGCAGGTGTCGGAGCTGACCTTCCATGACCGAGGGTCCGCCGATCGCCCGGCGCAGTGCGGACTCATCGATGACAGCTTCGAAGCGCACCGGGTCGGAGTCGTTGTCCAAGCGCGACTTCCGCTGCCTGAATGCCGCGATCTTTCGTTCGACCTCCGACCCGGACATCGCCGCGAAGCGGACCCAGATCAAGGCGCGCCGATACTCCTCGGTTTGCAGTAATCCCGGGAGCAGGGTCGTTTGGAAGGAGAAGATGCGTTTGGCTGTCGCCTCCAACTCCACGAAGAGGTTGAAGTCCTCGAGAATGATGTCATTGAACGCATGCCACCAGCCGGTGTGCTTGGTCTCCTCGACCAGGTTGAGCAGGATGGCGGTGCGCTCGTCGGATGCCCCGTACAGCTTGCACAGTCCTTCGATGACCAGCGGATACAGCCGGACGGACTGCCCGGTCTCGATCCGCCACAGGGTCTGTTTGCTCACGTCGATCGCGTCACGGGCGTACTCCGCGCTGATGCCCGCGTTGATTCGCAGCGCCCGAAGCTGACGCCCCAGCATCCGGCGAGGCAGGGTGGAACCTGTTGAAGTCACGACTAATCCCTTTCGTAGCCGAACTAGTTGTCGGGTACCTAACTGGAACCTTGTGGCGGGGGGCCTTGGAACCTGGGCGATTTACGCCCGATTCCACCACTGAGAACGTTCCCGCCCAGCAATGTCCGGTGCTCTACTGATCGCCACCGGTCCGAATCGAAGAAGTGCTGAAACCTTAACCGCGCCAACGGTTCCAGGTCCAGCGACCGGGATTTTTCACGTATCGAACTAGGGGAATCGAGGCTGGCGAATGAATCATGCGGCATTCGCGGACACTCCCGCATCCCGCTGCGCGTTTTACCGCCGCACCTGTGGGCTGCCCGCCGGGATACATCCGGAGATCGGCCGCATCGTCGTGAAGGCGGGGGTGGTGGGCGGGATCACGATGCCCGACAGGCTAGGGCAGTGCGTGCGCGACGACATGCTTTTTCGCGGCCAGGCGATCGGCCCGGTGGTCGCGCATATCCGTTCTCACCGATGGACTTTCCTCTGCAGGCCGGATCTACCCGACGACGTGCGGTTGTTCGCCGCGTTGTTCCGGATCGACGTTTCGATCGTGCCGTTCGGCAGTGAAATCGCGCTGCCGTCACCCGCCGACGCGAACGGCGTATTCCGCCGATGGGTGGTGGCGCCACGGGATACGTTTCGTCCTTCCGGGATGGTGATCGTGAACTGCGTGCTGGCCCGCGCGGGCGGAAAGGGTGCGGTATGAGCGAGGGACTGCCGACGCGAAGTCAACTGCTGCACGCTTGCCGGGAGGACTCCCCGCCGCCGGGGCATCCGGTGCTGCTGCGGGCCCGCACCCTGACTGAACTGCATATTCGCCGCATCCGGGTGAACAGGGAATGTGGCTGCGGGGGCGATGGGCACCGGGCCCAGTTGATTCGGGACATCGACCGCTGGATCGAGGTTCGCTTGCCCACGGCGCGCGGCGGAGCCTATCTGCACACCGAGTCGTTCGGCTCGGTGGTCGACCGTCTGGCGCGCCTCAGCGCGTGCGCGTACGCCGCCATGGCCGACGACCAGGAATGGGACCTCTGGTTCGCGTGGGAGCGGCTGGCCGAATCGGCGGTCGCTTATGAAGACCTGGTCAGCGAGCTGAGCAGTGGGCGGCGCCGGTTGCCGAGTACTTTCCGGCCCGGGTCAATTCCGTAGCAGGGTGGCGGCGAGGTGATGTTGCAGGGGTTCGCCGACCGCCGCCATCCGAAGTGTGTAGTCGATGGTGTCGCCGGACAGGTGCAGCGACCGGCCGAGGGCGGTCACGAGTTTCGCCGTGCCGCTGCGGCCGAGGGCGGTGGAGTCCAATTCCATGCGCAGCGTGCCGTCCTCGACGGCGAGTGAGCCCTCGCAGATTTCGGTGATGCCGGTGGGATGGGCGAGGATCAATTCGACGCGGTCGGGGCGCGGGCAACGCAGATAGCCCGTCTCGGCGTGCAGCGGCCTGCCGTCGTCGGTGGCGCGGGTCTTCTGCCGGTAGGTGAGGAACGGGCGGCCGAGATGGCCGAACCGGATTTCCTCGACATAGCCGAACGGCTGAATGGTCGGGTATTCACCCTGCCCATTACCGCGCCACGTGCCGAGCAGTGGAGCGAGCGGAGCGATATCGGGGTGCAGGGCAATCGCAGGCTGGGGTTCGGCCACGGCGAACAGCCTAAACCCGTACTTGTCGAACCGTTCGGGTACTCCCTAATTTGCCTCAGGCTAAGGTTAGCTTCGCCTTATCACCAATGTGGTGTGGTCGGAAAGGAAACAAGAAGTTGAACGGACGCTGGAATGAGTCGCGCCGTGGCGGTACGCCCCGGTCGCGGACCCGAAGTGGTCTGCTGCGCGCGTCGGCGCTTGGCGTCGCGCTGGTCGTGGCGGCCGGCTGCTCGGACTCGAAGTCGGACGAGGTGCCCGCGCTCGACGGCAACAAATACGTCCAGACCAATCTCGCGGCCAACAACGCGGAGTACAAGGCGCAGTTCGTTTTCCCCGACCTGGTGAACGCCTGGGGGCTGGCCAACCGCCCCAAGGGCGCCGGTGGGCACTTCTGGGTCGGCGCGGGCGGCAAGTCGTTCCAGTTCGTCGGCGACGTGACCAAGTCCTCGGACGACAAAGTGCACAAGCTGTTCCAGGACCCGCTGAAGATCGTCACCATCCCCGGCGCCGACGCCGACACCTCGGACAAGAGCGCGGGCAAGACCACCGGCGTGGTGTTCAACCCGGCGCCGATCACCTCCGATCTGTTCGTCGTCCACGATCAGCCGGTGGAGGAGGAAGGCGGGCCGCTGAACGGATCGGCGCGGTTCATCTTCGCGACCGACTCCGGCAAGATCTCCGCCTGGACCGAGCTGGGCTTCGAGGGCCGGATCGTGCGTCATGACGGCCCCGCCAACCTGGTCTTCGACGGTCAGTCGCAGGGGATGCAGTTCTTCGGGATCGCGCTGGCTCCCTCCGGTGACAAGCTGCTTGCCGCGGATTTCGGCGCCGACCCGCAGGTGCGGACGTTCGACAAGAACTGGCAGTTGATCCCGACCACCGGCTTCGCCAACCCGTTCGCCACCGGCGACGCGATCGACCCGGCCGCGCCGGAAAAGGGCAAGAAGGCCAAGCCCGGCGATCCCGCGCCGTTCAACGTCTCGACCATCGGCAACCGGGTCTTCGTCGCCTATGCCACCACCCAGCCGGACGAGAAGGACGCGACCAAGTTCGATGCCGGTGAGGAGGACTCGCTGGACAAGGACAAAGAGGGCGGCAAGCCGGACAAGGGCAAGCTCGCCGAGTTCGACGCCAACGGCAAACTGGTGCGCATCATCGACGACGGCAAGCGCCTCAACGCCCCGTGGGCGGTGACGATCGCGCCGGACGGGTTCGGTCCGCTCAGCGGCAAACTGCTGGTCGGCAACTTCGGCGGCGCCGGGCACGTGCTGGCCTACGACGACACCACCGGCAAGTTCGCCGACTACCTGCGCGATGCCGACGGCAAGCCGGTCGCCATCGAAGGACTGTGGGCGCTGATGTTCGGCAACGGCGAGAGCCTCGGTGACGCCGACTCGCTGTACTTCACCGCGGGACCCGACGACGAGAAGGACGGTCTGTTCGGCAAGCTTCGCTTGAAGTAGCCGCGCTCCGCGGCAGCCCGCACCGAATCGGTGCGGGCTGCTCGCGCTTCAGCGGCCTCCGGTCGGCGCCGAGGCCCTGGGTTCGGTGCGCCGTTCGCGGATAGCCGACTCGACTTCGTCGACCGCCGTTCGGATCGTCGCCCCGTAGCCGTCGTCGGCGAGCGTGTGCAGACATGTATGAGCGGCATCGATTTCGCGCTGTGCCGCGTCGAACGAGCCGAGCCTGCGATAGTCGTCGGCGAGATTGAGGTGCAGCGACGGGTAGAACGCCGCCACCCGCAGTGATCCGTCGAATGTTCGAGCGCGAGCGTCCGAAAGGCTGTCGGCGGCGTCCAGTGCGCGGAGGTCCCAGGTGAGCGCTTCGGCGGCGTCGTCGTACAAGTCGGCCAGGTAGTGGGCGAGGGTGCACCGGTGCAGTGGGTCGCCCTGTGGGCCGAGCGACGCCCATACGGCGAGCAGAGCTTCCCGCGCGTCGTCCGGACGGCCCTCGCGGCCGAGCGCGACAGCGCTGGTGATGGTGTTCATGGTGTGGTCGTGGGCCGGGTTCATGCGGATCTCCTTCAGGTGGGGGATGGACGCGGATCGTTTCGTGTGCGAGGCCGGATAGCCGGCTTCGGCGTCGGGCGGCCGATCGATCGGAAGTAGTGGCGGGCGCTTGCGATCCCGAGAAGGGTGATCGATCGGAAATAGTGGCCGCGGGCGGGCAACCGCGACCGCGAGATGGGCGTTCGGATCGTGGTGCCGCCGGGGTGGGAGGGACGCGGTTGCGCGAGTAATGGCCGTAGGCGCGGATGACTTATTCGGCGGCGTCGTGGTGCGGGGGCCGGACCGGCATGGCCAGGGTGGTGAGGTCGCCGTCGGTGGCGGAGCGCAGAATCACCGGCTGATCGGCTGCGATGATGTCGAGCATGAGATCGGGGCCGAGCGCGGTGTGGACGGCGGGCAGCAGTGTCGCGGGGTCGAACGACAGTGTGACGGCGGAGCCGGTGACCTTGGCGGGCAGGCAGTGCACATCTCCCGACACCGATATCGAGATTTCCGTCGGCTGAATCGCGAATCGCACTGATTCGTCCGATTTTTCGAGAAGATGCAGCAGCAGATGCCGGGCGACGACCGCCCTGGCGCGCACCGGTCCCAGCCCCGCCAGTAAGGCGCGGTGGTCGGGGAAGGGAGCGTCGATGACGGCCGGTCGGTGTTCCGCGCCGCCTCCCGTCAGAAGCAGCCCGCCGCCGGACGGTGCGGCGACGACCTCGTCCATGCCGCGCAATCGGTCGGTGATCGACTCGAGTCCGTTCGAATCGAGTACCACGGACCACTCGCCGCCGTGCTGCCGGTTCGCCACCACGCTGCGCGTGGACAGCCGGTAGCGATCGGTCGCGGTGAGGGTTACCGCGTTGGCGCCCGCTTCCAGCAGAACGCCCGCCAGCACGGGTATCTCGCGCGTACGGGCGACGGCGGTGCGGACCTGATCGAGCGCCTCGGCCAGCGTCGCCGCATCGATCGCCACGTGCGCGCCGAGCGACTGTACGACCACGGCGGCGACGCGCGCGGCCTCGTCCGCTCGCCGCGCCAGTTCCGCGACGTGACGGTCGAGCAGGCATCGTGCCCGGCCGGTGTCACCGGCGAGAATCTCCGCGATGGTGTCCAGCGGCAGGTCGATCGAGCGCAGCTGCCGGATGAGCACCGCCCGCTCCCGCTGCGCCTCGGAGTAGTAGCGGTATCCGGTCAGTGGATCGACTCTGGCTGGAACGAGCAGGCCGCAGTCGTCGTAGAACCGCAGCGCGCTCGCCGTGAGCCCGCTGGCCCGCGCGAGCACGCCGATCGTGATCAACCCTGTCGACTCCGTACTCACCACCCGGCCATCATGGAGCCTCAACCAACTCGAAGGTCAACTTCCCGGCCGGGGCAACGAACCGCAGTCCATGTGTTCCGCCGTGGGAACACGACGCGCACTCCGCTGAGCTGCGTGAGGAGCCGAAGTTCTCGCAGCCCGCCAGGGTGCAGTGCACGCGCAGGGGTGTGGGAAAACGCGCCTTCCTTCGCCCTGACCATGCTGTGATTCGCGTCTCGTGCGTACAAGGTCGCCCCTCGCCGAACCGTAGAACGTCGAGTCTGGCGCGAGTCAGTCGGCCCCGGCCTCGGTGGGGGTCACGCGCCAGCGGCGCGACCAGTCCCAGACCGATCCGAGCGCCGTGCCGAGTTCGGCGCCCGCGGTGGTCAGTTCATAGGACTTGTCGGGGTTCTTCGCGATCAGGCCCGCGGATTGCAGGTGTTGCAGGCGGACCGAAAGCATGCTCGATGAGCAGTTGCCCATGCGTCGGCGCAGTTCGAGGAAGCCGAGGCGGTCGGGTTCCAATTCCCACAGGATGCGCAGGATCCAGCGTTGGCCGAGTAAGTCCATCGTGGCCAGCAACGGCGCGTTCGCCGGGTTGTCCCGCCCACGCGGCGGCTTGGGTTCGTTTGCGCTTCTCATTTAGAACCAGCATAGTGGTTCTGAATCAGAAGCACTGGCCCGGGTGCCGGGCGGACCGAAAGGGAGACGGTGGACGAGCGGACCGGTCGACGAATCGTTCTGATCACGGGCGCCTCCCGCGGGATCGGCGCGGAGACCGCCCGGGTGCTCGCGGCGCGCGGCGACCACGTCGTGATCAACTACCGGGAGAAGGCCAGGCGGGCCGACGCGCTGGCGGAGTCGATCCGGCAGGCGGGCGGCAGTGCCGCCACTGCGGGCGCCGACATCGCCGACGCGGATTCGGCCCGGGCGCTGGTCGCCCAGGTCGCGGAGGAGTTCGGCCGTCTGGATGTGCTGGTGCTGAACGCGTCGGGTGGGCTGGAGCGCAATGCCCGGCCCGACTACGCCATGGCCCTCAATCGTGACGCGCAGGAACGGCTCGTGCGGCTTGCCCTGCCGCACATGCCTTCCGGTGCGCGGATCGTTTTCGTGACCAGCCATCAGGCGCACTTTCACGGCCGCAAGCCCGTCCCCGCCGACTACGAACCCATCGCCGCCAGCAAGCGCGCAGGCGAGGACGCGCTGCGCGCCATGATCCCGGAACTCGATGCCAGGGGCATCGCCCTGCACGTGGTCTCCGGCGACATGATCGATGGCACGATCATCGTCCAACTGCTGGAACGCCGAAATCCCGACGCCGTCGCCGCGCGCCGCGAGCACGGCGACTTGCCCACCGTCACCGAGTTCGCCACCGCGGTCGCCGATGCCACCGCCGCCACCGCTGACCCCGGCCACACCATCTACATCGGCGGTCTGGATTACCTCGACGCGCGAGAGATCACATCCTGAAACGACGCCGATCCGCAGGCGCGGCGCACTCCGGCCGTTGGCGGCAACCGGCCACGCCGGGTGTCGATCCCGCCGCGGGGGATGGAAGCGCTCCGGTAGTGCCGGGCGAACCCTCCGGAACGCGCTTCGAATTTCGCACCAATCCCCATCCGACGAGAGCGCGGAGACGCCCTGCGGCGCGAAAGCTGAACTGCCCGGAGTCGAAGCGCTTGCCCATGTGTGACGAGGTCGCCCTTGCGTTCGGCCTTGCCTCATGAAGAAGTGCGGCGGTGCACTGCCGATCCGAGCTCATGTGGGCGCGTAATTCGGTGGTGAGTTCCCGGTGCGGCTTGGACGATCGAATGATGGTGGATTACCTGGGCACCGCTCTGCGGATCGGATGGGCCGAGGTGCCGGAGCCGGTGCGAGCGGAAGTAGCGCGCGTGCTCGGAGACGCCGTCCACACTGCCGAGGACCAGGGCGGAGGGTTCAGTCACGGGGTGGCAGCGCGCTTGCGCGCCGTCGGCGGTGGCGCTGCCTTCGTGAAAGCGATCGAGGCGGAAGACGGTCTCGCGGTGATGTATCGGCGGGAAGCGCGGATCGCGGCTCGGCTCCCGGCGACGGTGCCCGCATCGCGATGCCGGTTCGCGACGGAGATCGCGGGGTGGTTCGTCGCGGTTTTCGACGATGTCGAGGGAGCGTTTCCCCGACTCGGCGAGCCGGGGGAGTTGCGTGACACTCTCGAGCTGGTGACGCGATTGGCGACGGAGCTGACTCCGAGCCCACTGGATGATGTGCCGACGGTTGTGGAAGCCTACGGACCGGAGCTGACCGGCTGGCGAACGTTCGTGACGGAAGGGCCTCCGGCGGACTTGGACGGTTGGTCCATGCGTCACCTGACGAAATTGGCCGAGCTGGAAGCCGCATGGCCGACGGCCGCGGTAGGAGACACCCTGCTGCACACCGATCTTCGGCCGGACAATATGGTGCGGCGGGCCGACGGTGCGGTGCTGGCGGTCGATTGGGCGTGGGCCTGCCGGGGCGCCGCGTGGATCGACCTCGTCGCGCTCGCGCCGTCGATCGCGGCCGCCGGTGTGGATCCGGATCCGATCATCGCCACCCATCCGGTGACTCGCGATGCGGACCCCGTGGCGGTCGACGCTTTCGTCTGCGCGCTCACGGGGTATTGGGCGGCGGCTTGCCGGAAGCCGGGACCGCCCGTTCGCCGCTGTTGCGTGAGCATCAGTCGGTGTTTGCCCGGCACGCCGGAGCGTGGCTGGCGTGTCGTCTCGGCTGGCGATAACCCCAGGAGATATGGCTCTATCGTTGAAAAACGCAAGGTCACTGGATATTTGCCAAAGCTTTGGAGGGTGGTGCGTGACCGGATAAATCGGTCAATGGGCGTGTCGCGTGCGCGGAAGTGATCGAATTCGACGCGACCCGCGCCACTCTCGGTCACGCTGGGCAGATGTGGATGTTCGGGCAGTGCCGGGACACCGGCGAGGCAAGGCATCGAGGGCGCGACCGAGACGCGTCCGCGCTGGTCGGAATGGGGGTCCGGAGAATGGAACAGGTGTCCGAGGCCCGGGTCATTCCGGGCAAGGAACTCCTGCTGGCTGCCTTCCGGGGCTTGCCGCACATGGATCATCCGATGCTGGAAGCGGCCGGAGAACTGGCTCAGCTGCACCAGACACGCGAACGCACTCCCGCGAGCCGGTGCGACAAACTCGACCGGCGTCGAGTGCAACTCGTGCGCGGCATCGACCGCTGGGTCACCCTGGCGACGCCGATCCCGCCGCCGGCCGCGCCCGAACACGCCGAGACCGTGGGCCACATCGTCGACCGGCTGGCCATGCTGGCCGCTCAGGCGTTCGTTGCGCTGGCGCACGCGCCGGAATCGGTCTTCTACGACGCGTGGGTCCGAATCGACGAATTGGCCGACGGCTACCAGGATCTCATCGACGACCTGCGCGCCGGAGCCAGACGACTACCCGACGGGCGCTACGACCGCTGGTAGCTACCGGCCCCGCCCGAACAGCCGGAACGAGCGGCGGCGCCGACGTGGCAGAGTCGCGTACACCATGGTCATGTCGGCGAAGACCTCCGCCTCCCGCTCGCGATCGGCGCCGAAATCGGCACGGCCGAGGACGTGTTCGATCGATTGCGGCGAAATCGAGGGCAGGACGACGGCCAACGAGGGCGGCAACGGATCGCCGCGTTCCTGGTCTCTGTGGTGACCCAAGAGCATGTGACCGATCTCGTGCAGGATGACGTGATCGGCGTTGCGGCCGGTCGCCGCGGCGTCGTAGACGATGATGTCGTCGTGCTTGCGTGCCACCCACAGGCCGCCTCCACCGCAACCCGTGTCCGCCAACATCGCCTTGGGCACCGGATGCAGGCTGATCGAGCGTCCGCGATGGGCGGCCACCGCGGCCAGGTAAGCGGTCAGATTCCACGGGTTCGGGAGGGGCACGGTCCGGGTGGCATCGCCGAAACGGGCTTCCATGCTGGTCATCGGCGCCCACCTTACCCATCGGTCGGCGACTAGTCATCTGCGGAATCCGGGCATACCGGCAAAGGTGATCCGCGGCGCGACAACGCGATCGGTCACTCAGCGGATGACCCGCTGTCCAAGGGTTGTGCCCGCATGGCCCGAACGGCCAGGTAGTTCAGGCCCCACAGCGCGACCCCGATGGCCAGCAGCACGCCGGCGATGGCGTACTGCGCCGGATTGCGGTCGGTGAAGGGTGTGACGAGAAAGCCGCAGCTGAGCGCACCGACGACCGGCAGCGGCGTGGGCGTCTTGAAGTGCTTGTGCGACACAGGGTCTCGGCGCAACACCAGCACCGCGACATTGACCACCGTGAACACCGCCAGCAGAAGCAGGGCCGTGGTGCCACCGAGTTCGGGTACCTCGCCGACGAACAGAATCAATCCCAGCGCGAGCAGCGTGGTGAAGACGATGGCGTTGACGGGTGTCCGGCGCCGCTGGTGCACGCGGCCGAACGGCCGGGGCAACACGCCTTGGCGGGCCATGCCGTAGATCAGTCGGCTGGCCATCAGCATGTTGATCAGCGCCGAATTGGCGACGGCGAACATGGTGATGTAGGCGAAGATGTGGGTCGGGAAGCTCGGCGCGCCGACCTGGACCACCTTGAGCAGTGGTGTGTCGCCCTGCCCGAGTTGGTCGGCGGGCACGAGCGCGACCGCGCTGATCGATACCAGCACGTAGATGAGCCCGGTGATGATCAGTCCCGCGAGCAGCACCTTCGGGAAGATCCGGGTGGGTTCCTTGCACTCCTCGGCCATGTTCACCGAGTCTTCGAAACCGACCATCGCGTAGAACGCGAGCGTGGTGGCCACGATGACGCCGCCGACCGCGTTGCGCTCCCCGGTGTCGAATTCGACGATGCGGGAGAAGTCGCCGTCGCCCACGCCCAACGCCCAGCAGCCGATCCCGATGACGATCAGCAGTCCGGTCAGCTCCACGCAGGTGAGCACCACGTTGAGCTTCACACCCTCGCTCACCCCGCGCAGGTTGATCGCCGCCACCACGCCCATGAACAGCAGTGCGATCACCGTCACCGCGGTGCCGCTGCCGAGATCCGGATCGAAGGCCTCGGCGAAGTTGGCCGCGAAAGCCCGCGAGGCCGTGGACGCGGAAGTGATGCCGGAACTCATCACCGCGAAAGCGACCATGAACGTGAGGAAGTGGATGCCGAACGCTTTGTGCGTGTAGAGGGCCGCACCCGCGGCGTGCGGGTACTTGGTGACCAGCTCCAGATAGCTGAGACCGGTGATGAGCGCGACCAGGAACGCCACCAGGAAGGGCACCCAGACCGCCCCGCCGACTTCGTTGGCCACCTTGCCGGTGAGCGCATAGATGCCGGTGCCGAGGATGTCGCCGACGACGAACAACAACAGCAATCCCGGCCCCATTACCCGTTTGAGTTCGGGCCCGGAGTCGGACGTCGGATCGGCTGTGACTTCGGACATGCGTCCTCCCCTCGGCAGTAGGGCGAGGGTACCCATTCCGATACGGAATAGTCGTGCACCGGGCCGTGTTTCGCCTGGATTTCACCTGCCAGGGGCGGGCTGCTATCCCTCCCGATCCAGCTGCCCCGCGGCCTCCACGATCATGGCCGCGGAGTCGCGCGGGCTCAGCGCCATGGCGCGCAGCTGATCGAAGATCACGCCGAAGCGACGGATCTCGGAGTGGCCCTCGATCAGCTCGTCACCCGCGATGCCCTCCACATAGACCAGCTCGGGATCGGCGGGGTCGGGGAAGTCCAGCAAGGTGAACGAACCCGCCATGCCGGGGTGCGCGCCCGCGTCGAACGGCATGATCTGCAGGATCACGTTCTTGCGCTTGATTTCTTGCAGCAGTCGCTCGAGCTGCCCCCGCATCACCGCGGGCCCGCCGACGGTGCGGCGGATGGCGGCCTCGTCCAGAACGACCCAGAGTTCGAGCGGGTCGTCCTTGGTCAGGTTGACGGCGCGATCCATCCTCGCCTTCGCCCTGCTCTCCATGACCGACGCCTCCAGCTTCGGCATGGAGGTGTCGATCACGGCGGTGGCGTACTCGTAGGTCTGCAAAAGGCCTGGAATGAACGAGGTTTGGTAGTGCCGCGCGGACAACGCCTCGGACTCGAAATTGATGTAGGCGGCGTAGACCTCCGACACGCTGCCCTCGTAGGCGCGTGACATGCCGGGCTTCAGCGCGTCGGACAGCAGCTCCAGCGCGTCCTCGCGCTGCTCGTCGCCGATGCGGTAGAGGTCGAGCATCGCCATGAGGGTGCGCCGCTGCGGCCGCGCCTGCGCGGTCTCGATCCGGTACAGCGTGGTGACGTTGATCCCGGTCTTCGCGCTGACCTCTTCCTTGCTGAGCTGAGCGTTCTCGCGCATCTCGTGCAGCATCGCCGCCAGCCGCCGCAACCGGACGGTCAGTACGGTGCGCTTGCCTGCCATCAGTCCAACCCCTTCGGTGTGCGCACTTGCTGGAACGTGTTCTGACGTTCGACGTCGAATGCGGCCTGCGTGCAGCGGATCTGTGCCTGGTGTGGGCACAGCAACAGAGACTACCTCCCGTGATGCAAGTTATGGTCGGTGTTTTCGTGTGCGTTTACGGCCGCTGGGCGATATCGCGGGGCGAACCGGACCGACCGCTCGGTCGCGGGGGTGTGTCGATACTCGCCGAACTGTGCGGAGCCGCTTTCCGGGCGGTGGGAACGCCACGCTCGAACGTGATCGCCGGACGACGCCGCGCGTCCGTGCGGGCCGGGAGAGGCCCGGCTGCCGCGCCTGCGCGACGCGACGCGGCCGCTGTGGATTCCGGCTCGGGGCCGTGGGCACTAGCGCTGACCGCCCCGCATCACGCCCATTGCGGATTAATTGCCAGCGCATTCATGTATAGGCAATAGGCCCATAGTGTCGGGCTAGAGGGCATTTTCTTGATGATGCCGAGAGTTTGCCACAATTTGGTTTCATCTCGTGTTCCCGGCCGTGGCCCTCGGGCGCCGATGGATAATGACCGCGTGACGAGGATGGACGACCTCGCGCTGAGAAGCGCCTCCGCGATCGAGAGCGTCATCGCGGGCACGCCGCAGAGCGTGGGTAGCTTCCGCTTCTGGTTCGAGGATCAGCGATGGGAATGGTCGGACGCGGCCGCCGCGATATACGGCTACACCGAGGGGAGTGCGCTACCCAGTACGGAGCTGTTGCTGGCGCACAAGCATCCCGACGACCGCGCTCTGGTCGCCGAGTCCATCGCCACCGCCGTGCGAACCGGTGAGCCGTTCTGCGGACGTCACCGCGTCATCGACACCGCCGGGCGCACCCATCACGTCATCGTCGTCGCCGATCGCATGCTCGACGACCAGGACTCGGTGGTCGGCACCGCGGGCTATTTCATCGACGTGTCCGGGACGCTCGAGGAGAACCGGCAGGAGATCCTCGATGACACGCTGCCCGAACTCGTGCAATCACGGGCGGTGATCGAGCAGGCCAAGGGTGTGCTCATGGTGGTCTACGGCATCAACGCCGAACAGGCCTTCCGGGTGCTGCAATGGCGCTCCCAGGAAACCAACATCAAGTTGCGGACCCTGGCGCAACAACTGGTCGGCGAGGTTCCCGCGATGGGTGGCGGTCCTGCGGCGCAACGGGCGCGCTTCGACCATCTGCTGCTGACCATGCACGACGTCCTAGCGTCGAAGTGAGCGCCGTACCTGTGACCGCTACCCGATAGGCGGTCCTGCGGGGAGGTCGCGTCCGGCGACATCGGCGCCGGAGTACCCTGCGCGTCCCGAACCGGCCGCTTGCCTCCATGCGCCATGCCGACTCTCGCGCCGTGGCGCCGCATCGCGGACCGAACTCGCCCTTTGCCGCGGTGTCGCCGTCAAATACCCGATGCGCCAAGGTCATTCAGGGCGCGGGGTTGCGTGATCTTCGCCCTTCGACCGGTCCCACTACCGATAAGTCGGAGACAATTCATTAGAAGTAACCATAGTGGGAGGGAGTCGTTGTGGTCAGTGAGTACACATCGGCACTCGAGCGGGAAATCGTCGACATGCGCGGGCAACACGAGATGTTGCTGCGGACCGGGCGGCAGTGGTCGTTGCGCGCGATGTTCGGCACACCCGACTGGGACATCATCGAGTACTGCCGCGACTTCCGGCCCAATCGGTTCGGGGAGCAAGCCTGTGCGGAGGTGGAACGTTTCTGCCGCGAGCACGGCATCTGGCTCGAGCGCGCGGGCCCGCACTACAACAGCATGACGCCCTATCTGCACCCCGGCGCCGTCAGCGCCGAGCGGATGACGATTATCGGCCTGTACAACGCGATCCTGTTCTGGCTCAACGACACTGTCGGCCGGGAGAAGTTCGGGCACCTCGGCGACGACGAACAGCGACAGGCGCGGGTGGCGATCGATCGGCTGTGCGCGCTCCTGTGCACGGGGTCGGCACCGGCGGACGCCACCCCGTTGGAGACCTCGACCTCGGCGTTCCTCGCGATGCTGTCCGCCCGCGCTGACGCGGACTGGCTCGATCGGTTCATCGAAGCCACCGTCGCGCACCTGCGGCCCGCGATCCAGGACCAGAACGCCCGGGCGCGCGGTGGGTTGCTCAGCGTCGCGGAGTACATCGATCTGCGGGCTCAGGTCTCGGGTATGTATCCGGCGATCGCGCTGTGCGAGTTCGGCCGGGACGACTATCTGCCCTGGGAGCTGATCCGGCGGACGGGGCTGGCCGGGGACCTCCTCCGGCTGCGGGTGCTGACCGTCGAGATCGGCGCGTTGATGAACGACGTGTTCTCCTTCGAAAAGGAGTGCATCGTCGATCTGGCGGATTTCAACTTGATCCCCGCGGTGTTGCTGAACCACCCCGGATACTCGCTGGAGGACGCCGTGCGGGGCGCCACCGAGATCGTGCGCGCCCGCCTGGCCGAGTTCCGGGAACTGTGCGCGGTCGCCACCGAACGATGCGACCGACTGGCAGCCGCGGACGCCGCCTTGGCGTCCACCGTCGCGACCCACCTCGCCGATCTGATCGCCTGCGTCCAGGCGACCTGGGTCTGGCAGGTGAAGACTCTGCGGTACAAGGGGGCGTCGATCTTCCGGGAGAACGGGTTGCAGTTATAGCTCCACTCTCACCATTCCTGGGAATGCTTCCAGGCGGCAGTACTCGACGGTCTCGAACATGTGTGGATACGATGCGTCGGGGGCTATCTCCGGCCTGAATGGTGAGGGGGTTGCGGTGGAACAGATCGAACTCGCCAGGATGGCGAACATGTGGTGGCGCGCCCTGCAGGCCGTCGCCGGTGGGTCCGCGTCTGTACCGGACCTCGAGCTCGCGCTCCTCGGAATGGTGGAGGAGCTGGCTTCCGGCTTGGAAGCCGAACCCTTCGACGCGAGCGTCGGCAGGCGTGTCGGCGCGTCGCTGGCCTCCGCGGGACTGGACGACCCGGCCGTGCCCAGTACGTCGGCCCAGGTCCTGTACGGGCTGGCCGAACAGGCGACGGCCCCGGAGGCCGGCCGGCGGCTCGCGGCGCTGCTCGCGGAGGTCGGTCAGGGATACGAAGCGCAGCAGCGTGCGAACGAGGACGCGCACCGATCCGATGACGAGCGGTTCCGTGTGGTGTTCGACAACGCGGCGATCGCGATCGCCATCGGTGACACCGACGGTACGTTGCTGGATGTCAACCGGGGTCTGGCCGAGATGATCGGAGTCCCGGTGGAAAGCTTGCGCGGGGTATCGGTCTACGACTTCGCGCACCCCAACGACCGCGAGGGCATCCGCACGCTGGTGTACGAGAAACTGGTCCCGGCCGGTGCGGGCACGGTGAAACTGGAACAGCGCATCCGGCGCGCCGACGACAGCTACGGGTGGGCGTCGTTCGCCATCACCTTCGTCAAGGGCGCGGAGGGGCAGAGCGATTACCTGCTCGCGGTCGGCGAGGATGTCACCGAACAGCACCGGATGCGCGAGGAACTGCACCGGCAGGCCCGGCACGATCCGCTCACCGGACTGCCGAACCGGCGGCATCTCATCGAACGGATCGACGCGATGATCGACGAGGCGCGCAACGGCGATCGGGCGGGATTGTGTTTCGTCGACATCGACCGCTTCAAGCACATCAACGACCGCTACGGCCACGGCACGGGCGACCAGATATTGACCGCGGTCGCCGGACGCCTGCAGGACAGTGTGCGCGGATCCGGGTGTCTGGTCGCCCGCATCGGCGGGGACGAGTTCGTCGCGCTGATCCCGCCGCCCGCCAGCGATCACCGGGTGGCCACCGTGGCGAACAGCCTGCTCGAGGCGTTGGTCGACCCGATCACGGCCGGTGACCGGCGACTACGCATGTCGATCAGCATCGGCGCGGTCGTCACCGCGGTCGCGGGCGCGGACGCCGAATCGCTGCTCGACGCGGCCGACACCGGCCTCTACCGGGCGAAGGCCGACGGCAAGGGCCGGTGGGTGTTGCATATTTTGGACACCGATACTTCGCTCGGTCCGCAACCGGTGTTGTGAGCGGCGGAAGCGATCCACCGCCGTCGGCGCGTAACTGTCGCGGACGAGCGATGGCCTGCGTCCGCGTTCGAGCAGAGGTATCGCGGCGGGTGGCGGCGCAGGCGGCCGAGGCGCTCAGCGGGCCAGCAACCTGCGCAGGAACGCGGGCGGGATCATCGGTCGTTCCTCGTCCCAGAGGCCTTCGCGGAGGTCGTAGTCCAAGCTGTGCAGCAACGACATGATCCAGGGTCCTTCGTCGAGCAGCGGCCGGATGAGACCGGCATCGGCGTACCGGACCACCACCGGGGCCAGCTCGTCCTTGGCCGCTTCGGTCTTTCCCGCCGCCGCGAGGCAAGAGGCGAGCAGCAGCGATGCCTGTGCCGCGGCGCGGGGACGTCGATCGGGGTCGATGGAATCCCGCAGCTGACGGGCGCGCGCGGACGCGGCGGTCACCCTTTTGGCGGCTCCCGAACGCAGCAGCATGCGGATAGCGGAGTCCTCACGCATTTCCGCGGCCATCGTGGCGATACCGCCCTCTCCGGCCGGCGGTTCGGTGACGTAGGTGGCCGTCAGGCCCAGCCGGACCTGCTCGTTGGCCACGCGGGTGGCCAGTCGCGGCAGCTTCATGGCCCGCGCCACCTCGGCGCCTTCGTCCAGCCGTCGCGCGGCGGCGGCCAGGTCACCGCGCAGGGCTTTGATCCGCGCGCCGGTGGCGTAGTTGGCCATCAGCAGGTCGACCGGGCCGCCCTCGGTGCCGAGCCTGCCCGCTTCGTCGAGCAGGCGCTCGGCCGCGGCGACCTGGTCGCGTTCGTAGAGCAGCTCGCCGAGCAGGGCGCCGGCCAAGCGAGCGGCATAGGACCGCGGGCCCGACGAGGTGGTGGATATCTCGACCGCCGTACGGAAGCTGTGTTCCGCCGTGGCGATGTCGAGTTGTTCCCTGGCCGCGATGCCGACCAGGCAGTGGCTGTACATCAACGTGAACGTGCTGCGGTTTTTCCGATAGAAGGGGGTGGCCCAGTCGTTCCACTCCCGTGCCCGCTCGTAGTCGAACTTGCTGATCGCGGAGAACGCGGCGAGGTTGGCGGCCGCGCACAGCGCCCACGGTCCCAACGTGTCGGCCCGGCTGAGGCATTTGCCGACCACGGCGTCCAGTCCTTCCGGGTGGTCGCCGAAGGCGCGCTCCACGCTCTCGATGAGGTCGGCTTCGAGCGCGACATCGGGATCGGCGGCGGGGTCGTTCTCCAGCGATGCCCGCACCAGCCGTAACGCGGCATGCAGTTCGGTGGGCCGCCGCAGCAGCACGTGCGTCCAGGCGACACCGACTTGGAGCATCGGGCGGGCGGCGGCGATGGCGGGCGGAAGCTTGTCGAGCAGTCCCAGGAACGTGGCGAGCTGCCCGTCCTGCACCAGAGCGCGGGATTTCGCCTCGAGGAGGTCGACGGCCATGTCGCCGTCGTCGGCGGCCAGCGCGTGGTCGATGGCCTCGCTGAGCATCCTGTTGTCGCCGAACCACGAGGCCGCCTTGCAGTGCAGTTCGCGCACGCGTTCGGGATGGTCGCGCTCCAGTCGCTGGCGCAGGAACTCCGCGAACAGATGGTGGTAGCGGAACCATTCGCCGCCCTCGTCGACGCGGCGCAGGAACAGGTTACGGCGTTCGAGGTTCTCCAGGAGGGCCTGCCCGTGCGGTTCGCCGGTCAGCGCCGTGGCGAGGCTGCCGGAGATCCGTTCGGGAAGCGAGGTGGCGAGCAGGACCTCGCGCAGTTCGGGCTCGACGGTGTCGAGCACGTTCTCGGCCAGGTACTCCGCGATGGCGTGATGACGCCCGGACAGGTGGGCGATCAGCGAGGCCGGATCGGGGTGCTCACGCAGCGACAGCGAGGCCAGCTGCAAGGCCGCCGCCCAGCCCTCGGTGTAGTCGCGCAGCTCGGCGCTTTCGGTGTCGGCCAGGGTGAGACCGGTCTGCTCGGTGAGGAAGGCCTGCGCCTCCGCGGCGTCGAAACGCAGTGCGGCGGCGTCGATTTCGACGAGTTGGTGACGAACGCGCAGGGTGCCCAGCGGCAGGCCCTCCAGCGATCGGCTGGTCAGGATGATCTGCAGGTGCCGCGGCCCCTGGTCGATCAGGTAGAGCAGGGCATCGACCGCGGCGGGGTCGGTGATCCGGTCCCAGTCGTCGATCACCAGCGCGAACCGCTCGTCGCGTTCGTCGATGGCGTTGATCAGCGTGGTGAGCACGTAGCGCGCTGCGCTGGTGTCGCCCTCTTCGAGGACCGGGGCCAGACCGGGCGCCAGCGCGGGGCTCACGCGGTTGAACGCCTCGATCAGATGGGTCAGCAACCACACCACGTTGTTGTCGTCGCGGTCGACGTTCAACCAGGCCACCGCCACTTTCTCGGTGTCGGCGAGACGCTTGGCCCACTGGGCCGCGAGCGTGCTCTTGCCGAACCCGGCCGGGGCGTGGATGACGGCGAGGCGGGGCCGCGGCTCGGTCTGCAACGCGTCGATCAGGCGTTCGCGCTGGACCAGTGGCCGAGTGGACATCGCCGGGCGGAACTTGGTCTCGGGTGTCGGCGGCGTCTTGGGGTGAGGAGTGGGAAAACGCGCGGTGGCGGTGAGCGGCCGCGTACTGAGGTCTTCGGGCGGGGGCTGCTCGCCGGTGGGCAGGGTCATGTGCTCGACCGGCATGTCGTTGCCGCGCTGGATCTCGCGCAACATCTCGCCGAACGCGGCGGCCGAGGGCGGACGATCCGCGGGATTGTGCGCCATGCTGGCCTCGATGGCGGCCGCGACCTCGTCGGGGATGCCGTCGAGCCGCAGGTCCGGCAGCGGATCGGCGGAGATGCGCAGGAACTGCGCGACGATCTGCTCGCCCGAACGGCGCTCGTAGGCCGCGTGGCCGGTGATCATGGCGAACAGCGTCGCGCCGAGTCCGTAGACGTCCGAGGCGACGGATGGAACGCCGGAGCGCAGCACCTCCGGGGCGGTGAACGCGGGCGAGCCGGTCACCACTCCCGTGGTGGTCTCGAATCCGCCTTCGACGCGGGCGATCCCGAAATCGGTCAGTTGCGGCTCGCCGTAGTCGGTGAGCAGGACGTTCCCCGGTTTGATGTCGCGGTGCAAGATCCCGGCCCGGTGCGCGGTCTCCAGAGCGCCCGCCAGCTTGACGGTGATCCCGATCGCCTCGGGCAACGGCAGAAAGCCTTCCCGGCGGATACGGTTCTCCAGCGAACCGTGCGAGTGATACGGCATCACCAAGTAGGGGCGTCCGCTGCGGGTGGTACCCACTTGGAGGATCGGCACGATGTTCGGATGCCCGGACAGGGCGCCCATGGCCTGCTGCTCGCGCAGGAATCGCTCGACGTTCTCCGGCTCCAGATCCGGCCGGGCGGTGAGGACCTTGACCGCGACGCTGCGGTTCAACGCCCGCTGCCTGCAGCGGTAGACGACGCCGAACCCGCCTTTGCCGATCACTTCGGGGTCGTCGAGACCCGCGCCCTCCAGTTCCCGCTCGATACCTGGAGGTCGATCGTGCTGTGTGGCGAACGGGTCCGAACCTGCCATGGCCCTGCTCTTGTCGGCTGTCTGTGGTCCTGCGGTAGATACCCAGTTTATGCCCAGCGAACCCTGTCCCTGGTTATTACGGCTGATATAGACCAGGAGGTGGGAAGGGTATTATCGCGCGGTTTCGGGGGCGGGTGCGATGTGGCTGACGCGACTCGGCAATGTCTGTCCGTCGCGATGGAAGTCGCTGTCTCGCACCATTTGTCGCGAAAGTACCTTTCGGGGGCGCACGTCATAGCGGGGGTGTCCCAGGCGCTATGACGTATGTCAGAATCCGCGCATGACCATCGACGTCTGGGCGCAGCATCCGACTCGGCGATTCCTCGCCCACGACATGTTCGCCTCGCTGCGGCGGTGGACCGGGGCCGTGATACCGACCGACGAGATCCCGCTGTCGTTCACTCTCGACGCGATGGATGCCGCAGGCGTCGACCGAGCGCTCATCTCGGCGTGGCACGCGCCGGAAGGCGTCCTCATCTCCAACGACGAGGTCGCGGCCTGGGTGGCCGAGGCACCGGAGCGCCTGCTCCCCATCGCGTCGGTGGATCTGCGCAGGCCGATGGACGCGGTACGGGAATTGCGCCGCCGCGTGGACCAGGGCTTCAAGGGGCTGCGGGTGCTCCCGTGGCTGTGGGAAGTACCGCCGACCGATCGGCGCTTCTATCCGTTGTTCGCCGCGTGCGTCGATGCCGGAATCCCGTTCTGCACGCAGGTAGGGCACACGGGACCGTTGCGGCCGTCGGAAACCGGGCGCCCCATCCCGTACATCGATCAGGTCGCGCTCGACTTCCCGGAGCTGACGATCGTCTGCGGGCATATCGGCTATCCGTGGACCGAGGAGATGATCGCGGTCGCGCGCAAGCACGAGAACGTCGTCATCGACACCTCGGCATACACGACGAAACGCCTTCCCGCGGAACTGGTGTCGTACCTGAAGTCCGGTAGCGGCCGCCGCAAGGTGCTGTTCGGTACGAATTATCCGATGATCTTCCCGCAGCACGCGCTCGACGGCCTCGCCGCGCTCGGCCTGGACGACGAGACTCGCGAACTGTACCTGGGCGGCAACGCCCGACGCGTTTTCGGACTGGCCGGTTGACCGACTAACACGGCGGCGTGTCGGCGGTGTGTTGCGCGGCGTTCCGCGGCTGGGGGCCATAGGATTCCCCGGCGCGCATCGTGAGGAGGTCGAATGCTCTGGGTCGTACAGGTGTTCGCCGTCGCGGCCGCCCTACTCCATGTCGGCATCTTCGTCATGGAGTCCGTGCGGTTCGGCGACCCCAAGGTGTACCAGGGGGTATTCCGGGTTTCCGGAGCCGAACTGCCCGCGGCCCGGCCGTGGGCGTTCAATCAGGGTTTCTACAACCTGTTTCTCGCGGTGACGACACTGGTCGGCGTGGCCATCCTGCGGACGGTGCCCGCGGCGGGATGGGCACTGGTGCTCGCCGGTTGCGGGTCGATGCTGGCCGCCGCGGTGGTGCTGGTGGCGCACGACCGCCGGTTCGCCAGAGGCGCGGTGGTACAGGGCGCGTTGCCCGCACTGACGTTGCTCGCCGCCGTGACCCAACTGTGAACGTGGCCGCGTAGTCGGCGAGCGGCTGAGGATCGGTGCGACGCTTCGGTATCGGCGCGCGTGGCACGGCGCTCGGCGAGGGGGTTTCCACGTCGTAGGGAAGGTCGACAGCGCACTGTCGGCTACCGAAGGTACGCGGCGGTGGGCGAATTCGTGCGCACGGATCTGCGACCGGCGGTGGTGCGGCCGGAACGCGGGAACGAGTGGTGGTGCTCGTCACCGCCGATCGGCACCGGAAGCACCCGATCGGTGAGCCGAAAAGGGTTGCGACCAGTCTGCTCTGGGCCTCCGCGCGCCGTAAGGAGCCCTTGACCGCAGAAATGCAGACGCAATCTTGCGTTCTTGCATCTGTACGTGCATGATCCAGCTAGCCTAGTTGTGACAACCCATCCGATGGCCGGGATAACCGAATCGAGAGCCAATTATGTTGGTACAAAGAGCGTTGGGGTCGGGTCAACTCGGAGTGCGGCGGTGAGCGCCCCGACGATCGGCGCCTTACCGACCGCGCCGCAATTGTTGTGTGCTTTCCAGGGGCGGCGTTTCCAAGACCGGGAACTGCTGCGGTCCGCACACGCGCTCGCCGAGCTGCACCAGCGCCGCGCGCAGGTGGTGGATGCCGCACTCATCGCCGAAATCGACTGCCGTCGCCTCGAACTGGTCGACGACATCAACGACTGGGTCGCGCAGGAGATCCCGCAGCATCGCAACGGCGCCTCGTTGCACACCGAAAGCCTGGGCGCCGTGGTGGACCGGATGGCGCGTAGCTGGGTGGATGCCAATCAAGTCATCCACGTCGAGGGCGGACGCAGCGACAATACCCATAAACATTGGTACCAACTGGCTGAACTCGTCGACGGGTACACTGACCTGGTAACCGACGTGGCCGGTGGCCGCCGCCGTTTGCCCGAACAATGAGTTCGCCGCGACGGTGGTCTCGTCCGCGATAGTGACACTGCCCCGCAGCGTCACTCGTCCGAATGGCGACGTCCCGGTGCCGAGTTCCGCTCCAGCCGGGCGCTCTTGTCGCCGGCACAGTGACGGCGGGCGCAACGGGGCGCCCCGCCCGGCGTGCCGCGTGGTCGACTGGCGCGGCACGCCCGTGACGGACTCACCCGCGTGGCAATTGTTCAGCGACTCCGACTCGGTTGCCCGCGCGCGCTGCCCGGCGGGCGCGCCGTCGGCGCAGATAGCGACGGATCCGGCTCGCGCAGAAGTACACCAGCGCCAGGCCGATGATCAGCAGCACCGCCGCGATCACTGCCGCCGCCACGGGGTGGAACACCGCCAGGGTGACCACGCCCGCGACGGTCACGTCCTCGGCGGTGCTGACCACGATGTTGCTGGCGGGCTCGGGCGAGGTGTTGACGGCCATGCGCGTTCCGGCCTTCACCAGGTGGCTCACCAGCGCGGCCGTACCGCCGACCGCGCCCGCGGCGAGTTGTGGCAGCGAACCGTCCTGTCCGGCCAGCAGCGCCGCGACCACGGCTCCCGCGATCGGCCGCACCACAGTGTGTACGGCGTCCCAGAACGAGTCGAGATACGGGATCTTGTCGGCCACGGCCTCGATCAGGAACAATGCCGCCGCCGCGATCAGGACATCGGTGCGCTGCAATCCTTCCGGTACCGAATCGGTGAATCCGAACCGGCCCAGGATTCCGAGCAGCAGGACCACCGCGTATGCGTTCACGCCGCTGGCCCAGCCTGCGGTGAAGATGAGAGGTAGTGCGGACACGCGCCCATGGTAGGGGGACCGGGAGTGCGGTGTCGGCGGCGTGATCTCGTTGCCAGGCTGCCGAGCCGAGCAAGGGGTGGACTCTGGTGCCCGCCGCGGCTACCGGGTTGAGGCGGCGACCCTACAGGCTCGGCTCAGAGGCAGTGCATGCCCATTCCGTACGATCACGGACCGGCAGGCTAGCCGAGGTCCCTGCGGCCCTGCTCGATGAAGTCGCTCACCAAAGAATCGAGCTTGTCGATGAAATTCATGAGCACCGTATCGAGGGCGGCGCTGTCGAGCTTCCGTTCATCGCTGTCGGAAGGGGCCGCGGTCCTGGCCGTGTATTTCTGTACGAAGGGCATGTAGTGCTTGTCCAGTAATTCTTTGGTCTCTTCGGGAAATTTGTTCAACAGGCGGATCATGTCTTCGCTGGATGTCATGCAGGCCATATAGAGAGTGGACAGGAACTTGTTCATGCGCTGGCTGAACTCGACTGTCGCGGAGCGGAACCCGTCGAGGTTGTCCACGCGAAGGAGACCGGCCATCTTTCCCGTCTGCTCCACGAAATCGAAAGTGCTCGCGATAAATTCGTAGTATGACTTTTGGCGATTCTCGCGAGTCACCTGTATCAACGCTAGTCGCTGGTCTCTGTCTGCCTTGTCGACCGTGACGTACACCGCCGCCGAGGCCGACACGATGCTGGAGATCAGCGCAGCGCACAGAGCCGCTATGAGCGCGTAGCGGCCACTTCTGGTGGTCGCGTCCGCCTCGCGGGGGTGCACGTCCTCTTGCGCGGCCGGCGCGGTCGTGGAGTTTTCATCGGACCGGTCGGGGGGGATCTCGGGCGACGAAGCCGCTTCATTTCCGTCTCGGTGCGGTGGAGAAGCTGGTTCAGTGGCCATTTTCACTCCCACCGGAAGAGGGCTTTCTTCTACAGATGATCTTATGTGGACGGAGGACGTGGTCCGCGGAATTACTCGCTCGGGTGTCGCCTATGCCGACGTGCCGGGGATGACTCGTTCCGAGGGTGTGCCTATGAGCACGGTGCCCGTGGTCCGGCCCTGTTCCCGCAGGCCCTCGGCATCGGCGCGGTCGGCCGATTACGCTGTTCGCTATGTCTGTCCGCACGCGCAAGCCCCTCGTCCCCGGAACGCTGTCGCCCACCCGCGAAGTACCGCGCACCATCGAGCGCCCGGAATACGCGTGGAAGAAGACCGCCAACGAGGGGCGCGAGCCCTGGGTGCAGACCGCCGAGACGATCGAGAAGATGCGCATCGCGGGCAAGATCGCCGCGCAGGCGCTGGAGGAGGCGGGCAAGGCGGTCGCCCCCGGTGTGACCACCGACGAGCTGGACCGCATCGCGCACGAGTACATGTGCGACCACGGCGCCTACCCGTCGACCCTTGGTTACAAGGGTTTCCCGAAGTCGTGCTGCACCTCGCTGAACGAGGTGATCTGCCACGGCATTCCCGACTCGACCGTGATCGAGGACGGCGACATCGTCAACATCGACGTCACCGCCTACATCGACGGCGTGCACGGCGACACCAACAAGACCTTCCTCGCCGGTGACGTCGACGAGGAGGTGCGCCTGCTGGTCGAGCGGACCGAGGAGGCCACCATGCGGGCCATCAAAGCGGTGCGTCCCGGTCGGGCGCTGAACGTGATCGGTCGCGTCATCGAGTCCTATGCCAACCGTTTCGGGTACGGCGTGGTGCGCGACTTCACCGGCCACGGCGTCGGCCCGACCTTTCACAGCGGGCTCGTGGTGCTGCACTACGACCAGCCCGCGGTGGAGACCATCATCGAACCCGGCATGACGTTCACCATCGAGCCGATGATCAACCTCGGCGGCATCGACTACGAGATCTGGGACGACGGCTGGACCGTGGTGACCAAGGACCGCAAGTGGACCGCGCAGTTCGAGCACACCTTGGTCGTCACCGAGTCCGGGACCGAGATCCTGACCCTCCCGTGACCGGGGGCCCGGCCGTGCGCCGGAAGAACGGCCCGCGATGAAGGGCGCGCTGCTGGTCGCGGGCACGACCTCGGACGCGGGGAAGAGCGTCGTCGTGGCCGGGATCTGCCGGATGCTGGCGCGGCGTGGCGTGCGGGTCGCGCCGTTCAAGGCGCAGAACATGTCCAACAATTCCGTGGTCACGCTCGACGGCGGGGAGATCGGGCGGGCGCAGGCGTTGCAGGCTCGAGCGTGCGGACTGGAGCCGAGCGTGCGGTTCAACCCTGTCCTGCTCAAGCCCGGCAGCGACCGCCGTTCCCAGCTGGTGGTGCGGGGCAAGGCGATCGGCACCGTCGGCGCCGAGGACTACTTCCGGCATCGGCGGGAATTGCGCGATGTGGTGGCCGCGGAACTCGCAGCGCTGCGCGCCGAATTCGACGTGGTCGTCTGCGAAGGCGCCGGATCGCCCGCCGAGATCAACTTGCGCGCGACGGATCTGGCGAACATGGGCCTCGCGCGCGCGGCGGGCCTGCCGGTGCTGCTGGTCGGGGACATCGATCGCGGCGGCGTGCTCGCCCACCTGTTCGGCACCGTCGCCATCCTGGAACCCGAGGACCAGCAACTGATCTCGGGTTTCATCGTGAACAAGTTCCGCGGCGCGGTGGAGCTGCTACAGCCGGGACTGGAGCGTCTCACCGAACTCACGGGCCGCCCCACCCTCGGCGTGCTGCCGTACGCCGAAGACCTCTGGATCGATGCGGAGGACTCGCTGGGTACCCTCGCCGACGCGCCGGTGGGCCGTCCCCGGCCGCCGGTGGGCGACGAATGGCTGACCGTCGCCGCGATCCGGCTGCCGCGCATCTCCAACTCCACCGACGTCGAGGCGCTCGCCTGCGAACCGGGCGTCGCGGTGCGCTGGGTGACCGAGCCGTCCCGGCTGCCGAACGCCGATCTGGTGGTGCTGCCCGGTAGTAAGGCGACGGTGTCGGATCTGCGTTGGTTGCGGCGTACCGGCATCGCCGACGCGCTGGTGGCGCGCGCCGCCGCGGGCGGGCCGATCCTCGGCGTGTGCGGCGGATATCAGATGCTCGGCACCCGCATTATCGACCGCGTCGAGTCCGGCGCCGGTGCGGTGGACGGACTCGGGCTGCTCGACCTGACCGTCGATTTCGCCGAGCCGAAGGTGTTGCGCCGCAGCGCGGGGCACGCGGCGGGAGTCGCGGTGCGCGGTTACGAGATCCATCACGGCCGCGTCACGCACCGCGGCGACCCGGCGTGGCTCACGATGGACGGCGAGCCGGAGGGCAGCGTTCGCGGCACGGTGTGGGGCACCCACCTGCACGGGCTGCTCGAGTCCGACGAGTTCCGCCGCGGGTGGCTCCGCGCGGTCGCCGCCGCCGCGGGCCGATCGGGATTCACTGTGGCCGAGGATGTTTCGGTCGCGGGAGTGCGCGCCGCGCAACTCGACCTGCTGGCCGACCTGATCGAAGGTCACCTCGACCTCGTCGCGCTCGAGCGCCTGGTCGCCGAAGGCGCGCCCGCCGGTCTGCCGATCATGGCCACCGACGTGGTGCTCGCGAGCGAGCGTATCGGTTGACGGGAGCCACCCCGCGCCTTACCTTGCAGTAAGGAATTCGGCTCCAGGTAAGGCTGGGCCGAGCGAGTGCGGTCGGGTGCGAGGATGATGGCGGCGGAGAAGAGACCGAACAGCCGAGGGGGCAATGTGGTGTCGGCGACGGTGACCAGTAAGGGGCAGATCACCATCCCGATCGACGTGCGTGTGGCGATGGGATTGCGTACCGGAGTGCGGGTCGCCTTCGTCCCCACGTCCAGCGGCACCTACGAACTGGTGCCCGAAACGCGCACGATCAAGTCGCTGAAGGGCATCGTGGGCTGGTCGGGCTCGCCGATCGGCCTCGCGGAGATGAACGAGGCCATCGCGGGCAACGTGGTGGAAGGGAAGGCGCAATGATCGGCCTGGACGCGAACGTGCTGATTCGGTACCTCACCCAGGACGACCCGGAGCAGTCCGCCCGGGCCAATCAGGTGATCGACGGGCTCAGCGAGAGCAAGCCCGGCTACATCACGATGATCGTGCTCGCCGAGATCCACTGGGTGCTGCGCCGCGGCTACAAACAGGATCCCGAAGCGGTTACCGACGTGCTGCTCGGACTGCTCGATTCCAGCGAGATCGTGGTCGAGCGCGCCGACACCGTTCGCCAGGCGCTGCGCCGAGCCGCCGACGGCGCGGACTTCGCCGACGCGCTGATCCAGCAGCTCGGACAGGAGGCCGGGTGTGACCTGACCGTCACCTTCGACCACAACGCAGGTGAGCGGGCCGGAATGCGCCTGCTCGCCTGATTCCGCTGCCCCGGACCCGCCGCCACGGCGCCGCGAGCCGTGTAGCGTGAATCGGCATGGAATCTCGGCAGATCACGGTGGGTGACCGGGCGTGGACCGTGCGGATCGGCGGACCGGAATCCCGGCACAGCGTGCTGCTGCTGCCCGACGCGGGCGAGTCGGCGGACGTCTTCGATCGGGTGTGCGACCGCCTGCACACCTCGGATCTGCGCACCTTCGCGGTGGAGTCGATCGACGGCCTCGACGCGGACGGTGTGACCGCGATCCTCGATGAGCTGGGGTTGCCGTGGGTCAACGTGGCCGGATGCGGCGCGGGCGCCGTGCTGGCCTGGCAGGCCTGCGCACACGGCTTCGGCCGCTTCCAGAGCCTGGTCGTTGCCGATCGCGGCCACCCGGCGACTCCCGGCGCCGACGGAACGGTAGTGGACGCGTCCACCGGTCCGGTCGAGGTGCCCACCACGCTCTTGGTGACCAAGAATCTGCCGCGCTCGGTGGCCGACACGTCGGGGCGGTTCGTCTACGGCGAATTCCGGGTGGTCGAGGTCGACGTCACCGACGTGGCCACCGAAGCCGACCACGAGCTGGCCACCGAGATCGTGCTACGCACCAGCCTCTGGTGATTTCGCGCCCTGGTAGTCCGCGAGCCAGTCGAGCCAGCTGTCGAGCTCGCGGAACGCCTGGGCCAGCGGTTCCGGGCCGGACAGGAACACGTCGTGCTTGGCGCCGTCGATCGGCACCATGTTGGTGCGGTCGCCCAGGCAGCCCGACCAGCGCTGGATCTGTTTGACGTCGAGCACCGCGTCGGCCACGGCCACGGCGGGACCGTACTGTTTGGCGAACTTGGTCATCCGGGAGCGCAGGATGAGGGAGGGTACCCCGATGTCCAGGCCCTGGTGCAGCCGCGCGTGGCCGTTGCGGATCGCGCGCAGCCAGCCGAGCCGGACCGGGAAGCCCTCCAACGGCTTCCAGTCCAGGTTGTACTCCCACTCACCCGACACCGAGTGGTGCAGGCTGTCACCGTACGTGCTGACCTTGCCGCCGGGCAGCTGGACCATCTTCCGGAACCGTCCCACGGCCTTGATGATCGGCGTTCCGATGGTCCGGTAGTACGCGGGACCCTGCAGGTCGAACCACGGGCTGTTGAGCACGACGCCGGTGATCCCCGCGGCGGCCGTTCCCTGGGCTCGGTTGAGCCGATCCAGCCACAGCGACACGACCAGGCCGCCGGTGGAGTGGGCGTTGAGCACGACGGGAGCACCGGTCTCGGCCCGGACGATCCGCAGCGACTCCGCCAGCTCGCGGTCGTAGAAAGCGAGATCCGTCACATAGTGGGGGGTCTGCCCTTCACGCAGCGACCGCCCGCATTTGCGCAGGTCGAGAGCATAGAACTGGAACCCGCGCGCGGTGAAGTGCTCGGCGAGGTGCTCTTGGAAGAAGTAGTCGGTGAAGCCATGGACGTAGAGCACCGCGCCCGCAGTCTGCTCGACGTCGCCGGAGGGGACGTAGCGCACCAGCGTGGCGACCACCTCGCCCTCGCCGTCGGGGTCGGGACCGAGGTCCAACGTGCGCTGCTGATAGTGCGGGCCGAGGACGTCGGGGCGCCAGCCTGCGCCATCCGGGGAGGTGCTGACCGGCTCGGCAAGCGACTGTTCGTTCGTCACGCGACCAATCTATTGGACGGTGTCGAACGCGGACAGTCCGCAGCCGCCGCCCGGCCGCCGAAGTGACGACCGTCTCTGTCGCATTCCGCACATTCCGCAGGTTCGCTGCGGGGTGGCGGCGTGGTGAGGTGCACAATTGGGCTTAGGTGAACGGCGGGTAACCTGACTCCCGCCATGCCGTTCGGAACCGGCGGACGCCGGAACCGAGCCACAACTACACCGTGCCCAGGCTGGTCCACCCGCCCGGTGGGCCCGCGCAGACAAGGAAGTCGATCTACCCGTGCCGAACGCTGCCATGACTGAAAAGACCGATGTAGTACTCATCGGTGCCGGCATCATGAGTGCCACCCTCGGCGCGCTGCTGCGGCAGCTGCAGCCGGACTGGTCGATCTCCCTGTTCGAGCGGCTCGACGCCGCCGCCGCGGAGAGCAGCGATCCGTGGAACAACGCGGGCACCGGACACTCGGCGCTGTGCGAGCTGAACTACAGCCCGCAGCGGCCCGACGGCTCGGTGGACATCACCAAGGCCGTCGACATCAACGAGCGCTTCCAGGTCTCCCGCCAGTTCTGGTCCTACGGCGTGGAGAACGGCATCCTGGGCGATCCGTCCGGCTTCATCAACCCCATCCCGCACGTCAGCTTCGTGCACGGCGCCGACGACGTGCAGTACCTGCGCAAGCGGTACGAGGCGCTGGCGCCGCACCCGCTGTTCGAGGGCATGGAGTACATCGACAGCCCCGACGAGTTCTCCCGCCGCCTGCCGCTGATGGCGCGCGGGCGCGACTTCTCCGATCCGATCGCGTTGAACTGGACCGACGGCGGCACAGACATCGACTTCGGCTCGCTCACCCAGGAACTGCTCGCCTACCTCGGCGCCTCCGGCGCCGACCTGGCCTTCGGGCACGAGGTGCGTGACCTGTCCAAGCAGTCCGACGGCTCCTGGCTGGTCACGGTCCGCAATGTACGCACCCGTGAAAGTCGCACGCTGAACAGCAAATTCGTCTTCGTCGGCGCGGGCGGCGGCGCGCTGCCGCTACTGCAGAAGGCGAATATCAAGGAAGCGAAGGGCTTCGGCGGGTTCCCGGTGAGCGGTCAGTTCTTCCGCTGCGTGAACCCGGCACTGATCAACCAGCACGAGGCCAAGGTGTACGGCAAGGCCGCGGTCGGCGCTCCGCCGATGTCGGTGCCGCACTTGGACACTCGCGTCATCAAGGGCAAGCCGGGCCTGCTGTTCGGCCCGTACGCGGGCTGGACGCCGAAGTTCCTCAAGGACGGCAAGAACACCGACCTGTTCAAGTCGGTGCGGCCGAACAACATCTTCTCGCTGCTCGGCGTCGGCGTCACCGAACTCGGCTTGACCAAGTACCTGGTCAGCGAGCTGCTGAAGTCGGAGGCGGGCAAGGTGATCACCCTGTCGGAGTTCATCCCGCGCGCCGAGGCCAAGGACTGGGAACTGATCACCGCGGGCCAGCGCGTGCAGGTGATCCGGCGCAAGGGCGCGGGTGGCGTGCTCGAGTTCGGCACCGCCGTGATCGCGGCCCAGGACGGCACGATCGCCGGCCTGCTCGGTGCGTCCCCGGGCGCCTCCACCTGCGTGACCGCCATGCTGGACGTGCTGCAGCGGTGCTTCCCGCAGGAGTACGCGGAATGGACGCCGAAGCTGAAGGAGATGGTGCCCTCGCTGGGCATCAAGCTCTCGGAGGACCCGGCGCTGTTCCACGAAGTGTGGGATTGGACCTCCAAGGCGCTCAACCTCGTCGACGGCGGCGACAACACGCCGAGACGTGCAGGGGTCGCGGCGAACGCCTAGGTTGTGATAGCAAGGCGCGATGATGTCAACGGTTGCTCTCAAACGCTCCTGGGCGCAGGATCTCGATACCGCGACGCTCTACCAGCTGTTGAAACTTCGCGTCGAAGTCTTCGTCGTCGAACAGAAGTGCGCGTACCCCGAACTGGACGGGAAGGACCTGCTTCCCGAGACTCGGCACTTCTGGCTCGATGACGAGGGCGAGGTCATCGCCACGCTGCGGTTGTGCGAAGAGCACCGCGACGGTGTGAAGAGCTTCCGCATCGGCAGGCTCTGCACCGCGGCTCCCGCTCGCGGACACGGGTACACCACGCGACTGCTGCAGGCGGCGCTGGCCGAGGTGGGCTCGGCGACGGTGCGACTGAGCGCGCAGAGCTACCTGATCGACCTGTACACCAAGCACGGCTTCAAGGTCGACGGCCCGGAGTTCGAGGAAGACGGCATCGCGCACGTGCCGATGCGCAGGGGAGGCGAGTAGCCACTCCATCCGCCATTCGCACCCGCTCCGGAAGTCTCCGGGGCGGGTGCGGCGCTTTCGGGGCCCGCCCGCATCGGTTCTGAATCGAAGGGCCCTGTCGGATGGGTGCGGGCGCGCCCTTAGAGTTGGGGCGTGTCCCTGTCCCATGCCGAAACAGTGCCTACGTCCGATCAGCGCGGCCGAACACTTTCCACCTCGGACGGTGAGGCGGGATTTCCCTTCTCGGCGGTGGTCGGGCAGGAACGGCTGCAACTGGCGCTGATTCTCTGCGCGGTGCATCCCGGTATCGGCGGCGTGCTGGTGCGCGGCGAGAAGGGCACCGCGAAATCGACCGTTGTGCGCGCGCTGGCGCAGTTGCTGCCGCCGGTGGTGGACGAGACCGGCGCACGGCCCGCTCGCTTGGTGGAGTTGCCGGTGGGCGCGACCGAGGACCGCGTGGTCGGCTCGCTGGACTTGGAGCGAGTGCTGCGCGACGGGGAGCAGGCGTTCCGTCCCGGCCTGCTGGCCGCCGCCCATCACGGTGTGCTGTACGTCGACGAGGTCAATCTGCTGCACGACCATCTGGTGGACGTGCTGCTGGACGCCGCGGCGATGGGCCGGGTGCACATCGAGCGCGACGGTGTGTCGCATTCGCACCCCGCGCGATTCGTTCTGGTAGGCACCATGAATCCAGAAGAGGGCGAGCTGCGTCCCCAGCTGCTGGACCGATTCGGCCTGACCGTGGACGTGGCCGCCTCCCGGGACGTGGACGTGCGCATGGCCGTGGTGCGCCGCAGGCTGGACTACGAGGCCGACCCGGCCCGATTCGCCGCGGGGTACGCCGAGGCCGACCGGGAAGTGGCCGAACGGATTCTCGCCGCTCGCGACCGGCTGGGACAGGTGGCGCTCGACGATGTGGAGCTGCGCCGGATCGCCGCGCTGTGCGCCGCGTTCGACGTCGACGGCATGCGCGCCGACCTGGTCGTCGCGCGCACCGCGACAGCGCATGCCGCATGGCGCGGCGGCGACGCGGTGACCGAGGACGACGTGCGGGTGGCCGCCGAACTGGCGTTGCCGCACCGGCGCAGGCGCGATCCGTTCGACGAGCCCGGCATCAGCGAGCAACAGCTCGACGACGCCATGCGCGACGCCGCCGCGGAGGCGCAACGCGAGCAGCCGTCGTCCGCGCAGCAGGACACCGGGGAGGCCGACGGTGCGGTGACGGACGACGAAAGACGGGCTCATCCGGGGGACGACCCGGACGACCCCCTACCGCCGGAAGGTCCTGGCGGAGGTCATGAAGACCCGTCGCCGCCGGACGGTCCGGGCGGCGGCCGTTCGGGTGAAGGCCGCACCGGCACACCGGTTTCCGCTGGTGCGCGGACACCGCGCTGGGAAGTGCCCGGAGTCGGCGAGGGCGCTCCGGGGCGCCGCTCACGCGCGGAGTCCCGGCACGGGCGAGCGGTGCGTTCCAGCACCGACACCGCCTCGGGGCTGCACCTGCTCGGCACCGTGTTCGCGGCCGCGCCGCATCAGCATGCGCGCGGGCGGGCCGCCGGGCCGTTGCGGCTGGCCGCCGAGGACCTCCGTGGTGCGTATCGGGAAGGCCGCGAGGGGAATCTGGTCGTGTTCGTCGTCGACGCGTCCGGCTCGATGGCCGCCCGCGACCGGTTGTCCGCGGTCACCGGCGCGGTCGTCACGCTGCTGCGCGATGCCTACCAGCGCCGTGACAAGGTCGCCGTCGTCACCGTGCGGGGTGCGGAGGCCGAACTCGTGCTGCCGCCCACCTCGTCGGTCGACATCGCGGTGCGCCGGTTGTCCGGGATGCGCACGGGCGGGAAGACGCCGCTGGCCGCCGGCCTGCTGAAGGCGCGCGAGATCGTGCTGCGCGAGCGGGTGCGGGATCCGCGCCGCAGGCCCATGCTGGTGCTGCTCACCGACGGTCGCGCCACCGGCGGCGCGGACCCGGTTCCCCGCGCCCGCGCCGCGGCCCGCTTGCTCGCCAGGGACGCGGTCACCTCGATCGTGGTCGACTGCGAACGCGGCATGATCCGCCTCGGTCTCGCCGCGGATCTGGCTCGCGACCTGCGCGGCGGATATCTGCGGTTGGCCGAGCTGACCGACGATTCGGTCGCCGATGTCGTGCGGTCGAGTTCCGCACGCCCGAGCGGTGCGGCTCGAGCGGCGTGAGCACGACTTTCGATCGGTGTGTCCGCTGCGAGCCGCTCGGCGGCACTCGCCTGGTGGGCGGCGCGATCGGTCGAACGAGCACGCGCCCCTTCGGTTCGTGCCGGTTGCGTGAGGTCGTGGCTTCCGGCCAGGACACGCTGTAGGTCGGAGTGATCCGAGAGCAAGGAGTTTCGATGCCCAAGGGTGTTCCCGAGACCGTTCCCGACGACGGGCTGACCACGCGGCAGCGGCGCAACCAGCCGGTGCTCGCCGTGCACACGGGGCCGGGCAAGGGCAAGTCGACGGCCGCGTTCGGGATGGCGCTGCGGGCCTGGAACCAAGGTTTCGACGTCGCGGTGTTCCAATTCGTGAAGAGCGCCAAGTGGAAGGTCGGGGAGGAAGCCGCCTTCCGCGCTCTCGGCACACTGCACGAGCAGACCGGCGCGGGCGGGCCGGTCGAATGGCACAAGATGGGCGAGGGCTGGTCCTGGACCCGCAAGCAGGGCACCGAAGACGACCACGCCGCGGCCGCGCTGGCGGGCTGGCAGGAGATCGCCCGCCGCCTGAAAACCGAACAACACCGTTTCTACGTCCTCGACGAATTCACCTACCCCCTCAAATGGGGCTGGGTGGACACCGCCGAAGTAGTCGAAACCCTCCGCACCCGCCCCGGAAACCAACACGTCGTCATCACCGGCCGCGACGCTCCCCAACCCCTCCTCGAAGCCGCCGACCTGGTCACCGAAATGACCAAACTCAAACACCCCATGGATGCGGGCCGCAAAGGCCAACGAGGCATCGAATGGTGATTTCCGCGAGTGGCACATGGCCGCGGCGAATCGCGAGAGGGCCGCACGAGGGTGTGCCATTCGCGAAGCGGAGGCGGGGATGAGAGCCGTTGTGGTGGCGGCGCCGGCGTCGGGGAGCGGGAAGACGACGGTGGCGACCGGATTGGTGGGGGCGTTGCGCCGGGTGGGGCATCGGGTGGCGCCGTTCAAGGTGGGGCCGGATTACATCGATCCGGGATATCACGGGTTGGCGGCGGGGCGGCCGGGGAGAAATCTGGATCCGGTGCTGGTGGGGGAGGAACGGGTTGTGCCGTTGTACCAGCACGGCGCGCGGGGGTGCGATCTCGCCGTGGTCGAGGGCGTGATGGGGCTGTTCGACGGGCGGATCGACGAACACTATTCCGGTGCGGTGGCGGAGGGTTCGACGGCGCAGGTCGCGGCCCTGCTCGGGGCGCCGGTGGTGCTGGTGGTCGACGCGCGCGGGCACAGCCAGAGCCTGGCGGCGCTGCTGCACGGATTCGCGACCTTCGACAGCGGCGTCCGGCTCGGCGGTGTGATCCTGAATCGGGTCGGCAGCGAACGGCACGAGCAAGTGCTGCGCGCCGCCTGCGATCGCGTCGGGTTGCCGGTGCTCGGGTCGTTGCCGCGCCTAGCCGAACTCGAGGTGCCCTCCCGGCATCTCGGCTTGATCCCGGCCGTGGAACACGGTTCGGCCGCGACAGCGGCGGTGGCGGCGATGACGGACCTCGTCGCCGCGCATGTGGACCTGCGCGCCGTCGCCGCACTTGCTCGCTCGTCGGTGGCGGGACCCGCGTGGGATCCCGTCGCGGCCGTGCGTGGGCTCGAAGGGGTAGAGGACACCGCGGCGTCGCTCGGTGAAGCCGGTGACATGGTGGCGTCGACATTTGCCGCCGGTGATCGGGACTCGCGCGTCTCCACGGAGCCTGGTGGTTTCTCGCGAGCCGTCGAAAGCGCGGACGGCGCGATCGTCATCGGTGGCCCCGCCGATCGGGAGGGTCCGCTGATCGCCGTGGCGGGTGGCCCGGCGTTCACGTTCGGCTATGCCGAGCACCGCGAGTTGCTGACGGCCGCGGGGGCGCAAGTGGTCGTCTTCGATCCGCTGCACGACGAATTGCCCGCCGGGACAGCGGGATTGGTGCTGCCAGGTGGCTTCCCAGAGGAGCACGCCGCGGCGCTGGCCGCCAATTCCGGCCTGTTGCGGGCGTTGGCCGAAGCCGCCCGCGACGGGATGCCGGTTCATGCCGAATGCGCCGGGCTGCTGTATCTGACCCGTTCGCTGGACGGGCACCCGATGGCCGGGGTGGTGGAGGCCGACGCCGCGTTCGGGCCGCGCCTGACGCTCGGTTACCGAGACGCCGTCGCGCTCGCCGACTCGCCGTTGTGGCGGGCCGGGGAACGGGTCCGTGGGCACGAATTCCACCGCACGCGCCTGGTGTCCGCGCCCCCACGGAATCCGGCGTGGGGATGGCGCGGAAGCGCGGGAGAACGCGTCCAGGAAGGGGCCCTCAGCGGCAACGTGCATGCCTCGTACCTGCATACCCATCCGGCGGGGAATCCCCGGGCGGTACGTCGATTCGTCACGGAGACAGCCCGTTTCGCGAGTTCCCGTGCCGTCCGCTGAGGTCGTCGTCGGCATCGGCCTGCGACCGCTCACTTCGGCCCGCACGATTCGCGCTGCACTGCACGAGGGCGTGGGCGACCATCGGATCGTGTGCCTCGCCACCATCACGCAGCGCTCCGCCGAACCCGGACTGCGCACGGTCGCCGCTGACCTCCGGGTGCCGCTACGGTCCTACTCCGCCGACGAACTGGCGGCGATCACCGTCCCGAACCCGGGAGACCGGACGCGTGCCGCCATCGGCACGGCAAGCGTCGCGGAGGCCGCGGCGCTGCTCGCCGCCGAAGGCGGGCCGCTGGTGCTGCCCAAGCACGTCCTGCACGGCGTGGTGCTCGCGGCAGCGCTGTACGAGCGGTAGAGCCGTTCGACCGGTTGCACGGACTTCCGCACGATCGCCGCATGGATGCGGGCCGTCTACTTGGCTCCCGACCGAGCGATGTGCACCGACTGCACCTCGTCAGCCCCGATGCGCCTGCGCGGCCGACCGCGCGAGTGGAACTCACGGATCGCGAGGTCCGCCCGCGTCTCGACGTATGAACGACCTCCGGACGGGGTCATTGGGATGGTCGCCCCGCAGGCCGGTCACTGCGCGAATGCGGCGCCGGCACCGCTGAACACTCGCTCCTGGCGGAAGATCCCACAAGGTGCTCGGGATGCTCCGGCGGCGAGGCGACCGCCGTCCCGGTCCGTTGACGCGGCGGCGCGCAGCACCCACGCGAGGGCCGCTCCGGCCCCTGTTTCAGGGTGCGACCGAGCCCCAGTCGGCGAAGCCGGTCGGGTCGTGGCGGCCGATGCTGGCGTGCTCGAACAGGCCCCAGCCTTCGGCGTCGCCGCAGCGGGCGCGGGCCACGTGGTCGGTGACGCCGTAGGGGATGCGGGCGGCGATCCCCGGATCGGTGAGGTCGTAGCGGCTGGAGGAGGACCAGTCGCGGCCCTTCCACTGGCCGTGCTGCCAATCGGGATCGCCGCCGTAGCCGCAGCCGACGTGCAAGGGAACGCCCGTGCCCGGCGTGATCTCGATCTCCAGGGGTTTGCCGTCCGGCGTGGTCAGCTCCAGTCGCGCCCCGACGGGAAGCCTGGTGCCGGAACGATAGTCGATGGCGATGCGGGGCCAGCCGAGCTGTTCGGTGCGTCCGTCCGGCCAGATCCGGGTCGCGTCGTTGAGGGTGCGCCTGCCGTCCGGCTCCTCCTGCACGATGACCACGACGGCGAAGTCGTCGAACCGCAGCGGCACGTACAGCCACCAGAATCCGCCCGGGGGCTCGGCGGCCGCGCGTCCTGGCGGCTCGGTCTCGCCGACCGGGCGGATGCCCCACGAGCGATCCCTGGTCCCGGTCCACACCGCCGGGTCGACCGTGATGTCGTCGCCGTCCACACGCAGCGTTCCCGCCCACGACCCGACCTGTGCGAATCGGGACGCGTCGATGATCGGCCGGTTGCCCGCGAGGATCAGGTGCGGTTGTTCCTGCACGGCGGGGAAGGCCCCGCTCCAGGTCAGGTCGAAGCCGAGATCGTCGTGCTCGCAGACCACCCGGATGCGCCGCAGCGGTTCGATCACTTCGACCCGGTAGCCGCCGACGCGCTGGTCGAGGCTCCGGTCGCCGAGCGCGTCGGAGAAGCGCACCGCGCGCACCGTGTCGCCGCGCCGGACGGCGGCGTAGGCGTCGGTCACCCCGAGGTTGGGGTACACGCCGAGACCGGTGATCAAAAACGTGCCGCCGTCGCGGTCGTGGGCGTTGAAGTAGCTGCGGTCGTAGAAGTTCCGATCGCTACTGGCCACCCGCGCCAGCGACAACGGGGTCTGGTGGATCGGGTACTCGTCCAAGGGCACAGGCATGATCAGTCCCATTCGTAGGTTCCGTCGAGCAGCGCTTCCAGGCTTGCCCGGTGCATGACGTAGTCGTCGCGGTCCGGCGTGTCGGTGTCCTCGCCGAAGTGGATCATCCTGCGTTTCACCCGCGCCATCACGATCGCGTGCCGCAGCGCGGCGTACACGATGTAGAAATCGAGATCGCGCACCGAGTAGCCGGTCAGCTCCTCGTATTTCGACACCACGTCGTCGCGGCGGAGGAAATCGGGGAGCCCCGGCTGCCCGAAGCGGGTGGCCAGGTCCTGGAAGAACCGGTGGATGAAGATCACCCACCCCAGGTCGAGTTCCCGCGGCCCGAGGGCGGCCATCTCCCAGTCCAGCACCGCCACCGGGTCGAATTCGCGGTAGATGATGTTGCCCGGGCGGGCGTCGCCCCAAGTGAGCACATCCGGGCCCGGGTCGGCGGGCCAGTGCTCCTCCAGCCAGGTGAAACTCCGCTCGATGAGTGGGATCTCGTAGCCGTCGTCCGCGAGCCCCCACCGGTACCAGGAGCGCTGCGCGGCGACATGCCTGCGCAGCGAGTCGCCCGGCCCGCTCAGCATCGGGAAGTGCGCCGCCGGGTCGGGGATGCCGTGGACCTTCGCGATCACCTCGACGGTGTTGTGGGTGAGCCGAAGGCGGTCGGCGGGATCGGCATCGAACAGCCAGCCGATGAACACGTACGGCGGGTTGTCCGTCGGCACCCGTCCGTCCACCCGGCGCATGACGAAGAACGGTGCGCCGAGCGGCTTTTCGTCGTTCTCCAGCCAGCACAGGCCCGGCACCGGCACGTCGGTGGCCGCGGCGACGCCGGCCATCACCTGGTACTGGGTGGTCAGGTCGTAGGTCTCGAAGACCGGGAACGATCCGGCCTCGGGCGCCATCCGCGCCACGAACGACCCGCGCTCCGCCCGACCCCCGGTGCTCCATTCGGCGTCGAACAGGATCGAGGTGCTGGACATGCCGCCGGACTGCGGACGCGACAGATCCGAGATGCGCGGCAACTCGTCCGCGGCGACCTTCGTGTTCAGCCAGCGCGCCAAAGATCCGGCGAGCGTGTCCAGGTCGCGTTCGCTGACGGTCAGCTGCTGTCGCTGTGCCGGGTCCGGATCGTCGGTCATCATTGTCCTCCTGACACGTGCGGCCCGGGTGCACCGCTGGCGGTGCGCCGGGATACGCGACTGTAACGCGTTCTAGTTATTGACGGGCCGGAACCGGGAACGAATCCCGGCGCCGCTCGGTGCGGCGGCATGTAGGCCGAAAGAAGTACTCGGAAATCCAGGGTTTTCCCGGAGGTCATCCCATGACCTGGTCGGATACTTTCGGCTGGCCAATCTGTCGGCCTGTGAGGGGAGCGGTGTGCGTACCGTCGAAATGGAAGTCCTGACGAGCGGCGAGGCGCGAACCGGTGACGAGCGGCGGCCGTGGAGCCTGCCGGCCCGGATCGCGTTCCGCTTCGTCTTCGCCTACTTCGGTCTGTTCTGCCTGCTGTTCGCCCAGATCCTCTTCGTCTTCACCGGGATACTGAGCAAGTGGCTGCCCGAGAGCGCGATCCTGTGGCAGATGCGCATGACGAGCCCGCTGGTCGGGTGGGTCGGCGAGCATGTCTTCGGAGTCGAAGCCGTCTTGCACGAGAATTCGGGCAGTGGCGACCAGGCCGCGATCTGGCTGCTGATCTTCTGCGAACTCGTCGCCGCGGCGCTGATCACGATCGCCTGGTCGATCCTCGACCGCCGCCGTCGGGACTACACGGCCCTGCGCAACTGGTTCCTGGTGTTCATCCGGCTGTGCCTGGGCGGCCAAATGCTCTTCTACGGTCTGGCCAAGGCGATTCCGTCGCAGATGCCCGCGCCTTCGCTGACCGCGCTGCTGCAACCGTACGGGACGATGAGCCCGGCGTCGGTGCTCTGGAACCAGGTCGGCGCCGCGCCCATGTACGAAATCCTCCTCGGTACGGCCGAGGTGCTCGGTGGCCTGCTGCTGTTCCTCCCGCGCACCGCGACGGCGGGCGCGTTGCTCTGTGTGGTGAGCATGGCGCAGGTCTTCGTGCTGAACATGACCTACGACGTGCCGGTGAAGATTCTCTCGTTCCACTTGCTGTTGCTCTCGCTGGTGGTGCTGGCGCCGCAGGCCGGGCGGTTGGCGAACCTGCTCGTGCTGGAACGTCCGTCCGAACCGGCCGCGCAGCCGCCGCTGTTCGGTTCCCGCCGCGCGAACCGGATCGCGGCGGTGGCGCAAGTGGCGCTGGGCCTGTGGGTGCTGATCGGCGGTGTGTACATCGGCTGGCACACCTGGCGCGAGTCGGGTGACGGCGCGCCGAAGCCTGCGCTCTACGGCATCTGGACCGTCGGCGAGTTCACCAGGGACGGGCATCCGGCGCCGCCGTTGCTCACCGACGAGGGCCGCTGGCGGCGGCTCGTCTTCGACCGCAAGGGCACGACCGTGCAGAAGATGGACGACTCGTTCGTGCCCGTCGTGGCGGTGGTCGACGAGGCCGCGCACACCATTGTTCTGTCGGAGGCTCCCGAGTCGGCAGGCGCTCCGCCCGCCCGCCTCGGCGCCTTCACCTTCACCCGGCCCGGTACGGACACGCTGTCGTTGACGGGTGAGCTGAACGGAACGCCGGTGACCTTGTCGCTGGACCGGATGGACCTGAATTCCTTCCCGCTGCGCGGCCGGGGATTCCACTTCGTTCAGGAATACCCGTACTTCCGCTGAAATCCCGTACGGCCACGGCTCTTTTCGATACCTTCGGTCTGCATCGACTCGGACTGGAGGGCCGCCGTGACCGAAGCGATCGTGGATCGGACAGACGCCGCCGCCGGCGCGGAGGACGCCGGGGTCCGGCCGTGGAGCGGGGCGACCCGGGTGACGTTCCGTTTCGGCTTCCTGTACTTCGGACTGTTCTGCCTGGTGTTTCCGTCGATCGTCCCGGAGTTCCTCGGACTGACCCGCGAATGGCTGCCGGACTGGGTGAACTACGGCGCAGCCCGCGCGCTGCGTCCGGTGGTGGAGGGGGCCGGGACGCGCGTGTTCGGCGCGTCCGTCGCGGCGAACACCGCTTCGATCAGCGGTGACCAGGCGTACTTCTGGGTGCTGGTGTTCGTCGTCCTGGTGGCCGCGGTGTTCGGAACCCTGCTCTGGAGCGTGCTGGATCGGCAGCGGCCGCATTACCGCGCCGTGCAACCGTGGTTCCTGCTGTTCGTGCGTTTGTGTCTGGCGGGGCAGCTGATCTCCTACGGCATGGCGAAGGCCGTCCCGACCCAGATGCCGCCCACACCGCTGAGCCGATTGCTCGAGCCCTACGGGAACTTCAGTCCGATGGCGGTGCTCTGGAACCACATCGGGGTGTCGCCGCAGTACGAGATCCTGCTGGGCTCGGCAGAACTGCTCGCCGGTGTGCTGCTGTTCGTGCCGCGCACCGCGCTGGTGGGCGCGATGCTCGCCTTGGTGTGCACGACACAGGTGTTCGTGCTGGACATGACCTACGACGTGCCCGCGAAAATCCTGTCGTTCCACCTGATGCTGCTGTGCCTGGTGCTGCTCGTTCCGGAGGCCGGGCGTCTGGCGAACGTGCTCGTACTTGACCGGCCCACCGGACCGTCGACGACACCGCCGTTGCTGCATTCGCCCCGGGCCCGCCGGATCGCGGCCGCGGTGCAGATCGCGCTCGGGGTGTGGCTGGTGTTCTCGAACGCCTACACCGCCTGGGAAAGGTGGAACGAACAGGGAGCCGGGCGGCCGGAACCTCCGCTGTACGGCATCTGGGCGGTCACCGACTTCAGCGTGGACGGCAAACCGCTTCCACCGTTGAGCACCGATCAATTACGTTGGCAGAAAATCGTTTTCGACCGGGACGGGGCGACCGTGCAACGAATGGACGGTCAGTTGGTCCCGGTGCTCGCCATGGTCGATCCCGGCGCGCGCACGCTTGTCATGGCCGCGCCGCCGACGGCCGTCGGCGCGGGACCGCAACCGCTGGGCAGTTTCGGCTTCGACCGGCCCGCGCCCGAGCGGCTGACCTTGACGGGCACGTTCGCCGGGCAGCCGGTCTCGGTGGCATTGACCTCGGTCGCGCTCGAGGACTTCCCGTTGCGCAGCCGGGGTTTTCATTGGGTGCAGGAATATCCGTATTTTCGCTGAGCCGCCCTCGGCTCGGGTCAAGCCTCGAGATCGTCGGCGAATCCGATGTCCTCGTGCCATAGCGCGGGATGCTCGGCGATGAAGCGGGTCATCAGTTCGATGCAGCGCCGGTCTTCCAGGACGGTGACGGCGACGCCGTGCCCGGCGAGCCATTCGTGCCCGCCGGAGAAGGTCTGCGACTCCCCGACCACCACCGAGCCGATGCCGAACTGACGGACCAGGCCGCTGCAATACCAGCACGGCGAGAGCGTGGTGACCATGATGGTGTCGCGGCAATCGCGACGACGTCCCGCCGCGCGGAAGGCGTCGGTCTCGGCGTGCATGCTGGGGTCGCCGGACTGCACCCGGCGGTTGCGGCCACGCCCGAGCAGGGCGCCGCCCGCGTCGAAGAGGGCGGCGCCGATCGGGATCCCGCCCTCGGCGAGCCCGCGCAGCGCCTCGTCGTAGGCCACGTCGAGCAGTCGTGCCGGTGTCGGCTGCTTCATCGGTCCGCCTTTCCGAGCTGGACGACTACACCGCAACCTACCGCCGCGGACCACCGAATCGCTTGTTACCGCTGGTCACAGTAGGTTTGCCCGGCCGCGTGGTCGTTGCGTCGTCCGTGCGGGCGTGCCGGTCGATTGCCGGTGCCCGACGGTCACGCCGTAGGCTCGAAACTTGTGCCGAACACGTCAGACGCAACGCAAGATCAGCCCACCGGCGACCCGAACTACCTGGTCGGGCTCGATCTGCACGGACGGCGTGTCGTGGTGGTCGGCGGTGGGTCGGTGGCGCAGCGCAGGCTGGGCCTGCTGATCGCCTCCGGCGCGGACGTCCACGTGGTGAGTCGTGCCGTCACGCCCGCGGTCGAGGGAATGGCGAGCTCCGGGCAGATCACGGTCACGCTGCGCGATTACGCCGACGGCGACCTCGACGGCGCCTGGTACGCGATCGCGTGCACCGACGAACCCGAGACCAACGCGGCGGTGGTGGCCGAGGCGACCCGGCGGCGGGTCTTCTGCGTGCGGGCCGACACGGCACGGCTGGGCACGGCGGTCACCCCGGCCACCGCACGCTACGACGGGCTCACCCTCGGTGTGCTCGCGAGCGGGCAGCACCGGCGCTCGGCGGCCGTGCGCAACGCGTTGCTGGAAGCGCTGCAATCCGGTGTCGTGAGCGACGACTCGACGCCGATCGCGCCCGGTGTCGCCCTGGTGGGCGGTGGCCCCGGTGATCCGGACCTGATCACCGTGCGCGGACGGCGGCTGCTGGCCAGGGCGGATCTGGTGGTGGCCGACCGGCTCGCGCCGCCGGAACTGCTCGCCGAGCTCGGGCCCGAGGTCGAGGTGGTCGACGCCGCCAAGATCCCGTACGGGCGGGCGATGGCGCAGGAGGCGATCAACAACGCGCTGATCGAAGGTGCGAAGGCGGGCAAGTTCGTGGTGCGGCTCAAGGGCGGCGACCCGTACGTGTTCGGGCGCGGGTACGAGGAGCTGGAGGCCTGTATGGCCGCCGGGGTCCCGGTCACGGTGGTGCCCGGCGTCACCAGTCCCATCTCGGTGCCGGCCGCGGCGGGTATCCCGGTGACCCATCGCGGCGTCACCCACGAGTTCGTGGTGGTGAGCGGGCACGTCGCGCCGGATCACCCGGATTCGCTGGTGGACTGGCCCGCACTGGCCCGGCTGCGCGGCACCCTGGTGCTGATGATGGCGGTGGAGCGGATCGAACAATTCGCCGCCGCGCTGCTGGAGGGCGGTCGTCCGGCGGGTACCCCCGCCACCGTCATCCAGGAGGGCACGCTGCGCACGCAGCGCGTGCTGCGCGCCGATCTCGGCACAGTGGCCGCCGGCGTGCGCGCCGAGGGCATCCGCCCACCCGCGATCGTGGTGATCGGCCCGACCGCCGGTTTCTCCGCCGACGCGCTCGTTCCGCACGCCGACTCCGCGGCGGGCTAGCGTCCGCGGCGGTGCGGCGATCCGATTCCGCGAGACCATGGCCACATCGACCGCCGCCCGTCCCGGTCCCGGTGGCACCCGTGCCGGTGGCCGCCCGCTGAGTGCGCGTCGTCGCTCGCGGGCCCCCGATCCGCCCCGCGACGTGCCGCACAGCAGGTCGCCCAGTCGGCCGAGGGCCGGCAGTGGAGCGGACGAGCCGGAGACCATCCGGCCCGCCCGGATCACAGGGTCAGCTCCTCGTCGTGGGGTGCGGTCGGGTCGGTGGGCGGACAAATACGGCAGCGGCATCAATTACAGTGACTCACTGTGCTTCGGAACCCCGCTGCGACGATGCAGTATCCAGTGACGCAGCGGGCCTTCGGGCTCGCGATCCTAGTCCTGAGCGGATTGCAGCTCATGGTCGTGCTCGACGGCACGGTCGTGATCTTCGCGCTGCCGCGGCTGCAAGAGGAGATGGGGTTGTCCAGCGCGGGCAGCGCGTGGACGGTGACCTCCTACGGGCTCACCTTCGCGGGTCTGATGCTGCTCGGCGGCAGGCTCGGTGACGCGTTCGGCCGCAAGCGCATGCTCGTGGTCGGTGTCGCGGTGTTCACGCTGGCCTCGCTGTTGTGCGGATTGGCGCAGAACCAGGCGATGCTGCTCGCCGCGCGGGCCTTCCAGGGCGCGGGCGCGGCCGTCGCGGCACCGACCGCGTTCGCGCTCGTGGCGACGACCTTCGCGCCGGGCAAGGCACGCAACCAGGCGATCGCGATCGTCGGGTCGATGGTCGGCATCGGCTCCGTCGGCGGCCTCGTGGTCGGCGGCGCGCTGACCCAGTTGTCGTGGCGGTGGATCTTCCTGATCAACGTCCCGATCGGCGCGCTGATCATCCTCGGCGCGGCCTACAAGCTCGCCGATACCGAACATCACCGTTCGGCCCTCGACATCCCCGGCGCGGTGCTCGGCACCTTCGCCTGCGCATCGATCGTGTTCGGCGCGACCGAGGGACCGGAGATGGGGTGGGGGCACCCGGCGATCATCGGTTCGCTGATCGCGGGCGTCGTGCTGCTGATCGTCTTCGTGGCGCTGGAACGGCGGGTGGACGACCCGCTGCTGCCGTGGTCGCTGTTCGACAGCCGTGACCGCGTCGCCACCTTCCTCCTGATCTTCCTGGCCGGTGGGGTCCTGGGCGCGATGACCTTCTTCGTCGCCCAGTTCATGCAGAACGTCATCGGGTACGGGCCGCTCAAAGCGGGCGTCGCGGCGATCCCGTTCACCGTCGGCATCGGCATCGGCGGCGCGGTGGCCTCCAAGGCGGCGCTCTACATCGCGCCGCGCTGGCTGCTCGCGGGCGCGGCCGCGGTGCTCGGCGTCGGTCTGCTGTTCGGCTCGACCCTCGACGGCGAGGTCATGTATTTCGCCACGCTGCTGCCGCTGCTGGTGGTGATCGGCTTCGGCGTCGGCATCGCCATGGTGCTCGCACCGCTGTGCGTGCTGGTCGGCGTGCCGCCCGCCAATATCGGCCCGCTGGCCGCGGTCGGGCAGATGTTCATGAACCTGGCCACCCCCGTGGCCATCGGCCTGCTCACCCCGATCGCCGCCTCCCGCACCCTCTCACTCGGCGGCCGCACCGAGAAGGTGGCCGGGATGACGTCCGCGGAGATCGCCGCGCTCGGCAACGGCTACACCTTGGTGCTGTTCGTCTGCGCCTTCGCCGCATTCGCGGCCGGGCTGGTCGCCCTGACCCTGCGCTTCACCCCGCAGCAACTGGCCATGGCCCAGCACGCCCAAGAAGAAGCCCAGCAGGCCTGAACTCAGAACCTCCCCGCTACTCGACGGGGTGTCACGCGCACGATGACGCGCGGGCCGTCGTTGACGGAGGCGGGATTGAAATCCACGTACTTCTGTCCGGTGTACTTCGCCGACAGCTCGTTGGGCAGCGTCTTCTCCGGATCGGGCGTGAGGGTCGCGCTGCCCCGGATCTCCGCGTAGACGTACGGGTTGTCCGGCGGATTGATCAGCACGGTGATGCGCGGGTCGCGCGCGAGGTTCTTGCCCTGCTGGCGATCTGTGGTGGTGGAGAAGAGCAGGTCGTTGCCGTCGCGCTTCAGCCAGATCACGGTCAGGTGCGGCTGCCCGTTGGGACCGATCGTGGCCGCGGTGGCGAAGACCTTCTCTTCGTCCAGGTACTTCTTCAGTTCGTCGGAGAACTCTGCGGTGATGGTCACGCTCTGAGCGAACAGCGCGAGACGGCACCGCATTCCCGTCGGCCGCGAAAGACGCTGCCACTCAGACGGTGTGCCGGTCCGCCGCCGCCAACGCGTGGTCCAGAATCGCCAGCCCCTCCTTCGCCTCGGTCTCCGCCTACCTGTTCTGGGGGAAGCCGAGGTTCAGTCCACCGTGGCTGGGATCGAGCCAGCGGGTGGTGACCGCTTTGGTGCGGGTGAAGAACCGCACGCCGTCGGTGCCGTGCGCGTGCGCGTCGCCGAACAGCGAGTTCTTCCAGCCGCCGAAGCTGAAGTAGGACATCGGAACCGGGATCGGCACGTTGATGCCGACCATCCCGACTTCGACCTCGTTGTGGAAGCGGCGCGCGGCGCCGCCGTCGTTGGTGAACAGGGCGGTGCCGTTGCCGTAGGGATTGGCGTTGATCAGCGCCAGCGCGTCGTCGTAGCTGTCGGCGCGCACCACCGACAGCACGGGTCCGAAGATCTCGTCGGTGTAGACGCTCATGTCGGTGGTGACCCGGTCCAGAATCGTCGGACCGAGCCAGAAGCCGTCGGCCGCGCCGTCCGCTTCGACGCCCCGGCCGTCGAGAACCACGGTGGCTCCGGCGGATTCACCCGCCGAGATGTACTCGGCGACCCGGTCGCGGTGCGCCCGGGTGACCAGCGGACCCATGTCGGCGCCCCGGGTGCCGTCGCCGGTCCTGATGGTCCCCGCCCGCTCGGCGATCTTGCCGACCAGCGCGTCGCCCGCCCCGCCAACGGCGACCACCACGCTGATCGCCATGCACCGCTCGCCCGCCGAGCCGAACCCGGCGTTCACCGCGGCGTCGGCGGCCAGATCCAGGTCCGCGTCCGGCAGTACCACCATGTGGTTCTTCGCGCCGCCGAGCGCCTGCACCCGCTTGCCCGCGGCGGTGCCGCGCTGGTAGACGTACCGGGCGATCGGCGTCGAGCCGACGAACGAGACGGCCTTGACGCCCGGGTTGTCCAGCAGTTCGTCGACCGCCACCTTGTCGCCTTGCAGCACGGTGAACAGGCCCGCGGGCAGTTCGGCTTCGGCCCACAGCCGCGCCAGCCACAGCGACGGGGAAGGGTCCTTCTCGCTCGGTTTGAGCACCACCGTGTTGCCCGCCGCGATGGCGATCGGGAAGAACCACATCGGCACCATCGCGGGAAAGTTGAACGGCGAGATGATCGCGACCGGCCCGAGCGGCTGGCGGATGGAGAAGATGTCGACCTTGGTCGAGGCGTTCTCGGTGTAGCAGCCCTGGAGTAGATGCGGTATGCCGCAGGCGAATTCTACGACTTCCAGGCCGCGGCTCACCTCGCCGACGGCATCGGCGACGACCTTGCCGTGTTCGGCGGTGATCAGCCGGGCCAGCTCCTGCTTGCGTTCGTTCAGCAGCTCACGGAAGCGGAACAGGATCTGGGTGCGCCGGGTCAGCGAGGTGTCCCGCCAAGCCGGAAAGGCCTTCGCGGCGGAATCGATGGCCGCGCGGGTATCGGCGACAGTCGCCAGCGCGACCTGCCCGGTCACTTCGCCGGTCGCCGGGTTGGTCACCGGCGCCGTCGTCTCGCCGGTGCCCGCGAAAGCTTTGCCGTCGAGCCAGTGCGCGATGGTTTGCATGTCTCCTCGATTCGATCGGTGAGCATCGGCGGTGCCGTGGCTCCCGCCTGGACCGGATCGGGGGGCGAGAACGCGGCCTGACTACCACTGTCCGGCATACACCCTTCTCGGTGTGCCGACGATCAGTAAGGAATTCGTGAGCGAGTATTACGATTCGTCGTGCCCGGGGTGTCGCCCGCTGTCGCGGCGACGGCCGACGCGCTGGGGCTTCCTTTGATCGCGCTGCACCGGGTGACCCGATTCGTGGAGATCACCGAGGCGGTACACAGGGTGATCGTCGCCGAGCAGTACGCCGCAGTGGAGTTCGCGCGCACCGTGCACGAGACGTTCACGGAGCCGAGTGTGCGCCGCGCCGCGCTGGCCGAGATCGTGCAGACCGCGGCGGCGATGCTCGACGCGTCGGTGGTGCTGGAGGACCTGGTCCACCGGGTGCTGGCCCTGCCCGCGCGCCACGCGTCCGCCTCGGCGGTGCTGGAGAACTGGGAGGCCACCTCCCGCTTGCTGCCGGACGACTGGAACGCGGTGGCCGTCGGCCCGCACCCGCAGCGCTGGGGACGGTTGATCCTGCGCGCCGACGGCGTGCCGACCGCACGGGCGCGCAGCCGCCCCACCCTCTACGAACGGCTCAGAGGCGGCCCGAGCCAACCTCGCGGCCGAACTGGCCGCGCTCACCACGGAACCGCCGGACGCGTTCAGGTGATGATCAGAAGTTCGGTGGCAGAGGCGATCTCGGCGCGCAACCCCGCTTTGGCCGCCACCCGTGCGACGCCCCGCACGTCGGCTGGTTCGGCTCTGGTGAGCACGAGGGCACGCGCCAGCAGACCCTTGTGGTGTTTGTTGAAATGACTCACCACCGTGCGCGACCCGTCCGGATGCTCGGTGAGGACGTTGGCGGTGATCGCGCCGGGCACCCGCCCCAACTGCTGATAGGTGCCCGAGCGCAGGTCGACGACGAGTTCGCCCGCCGCCTCGGCGTGCAGCGCCGCCGCGAGCTCGTCGCGCCAGACGGCCGAAAGAGTCGGCAGACCGGGTAGTTTCGAGCCGCCGGACAGACGGTATGCGGGAATCGGGTCACCGGCGCGGACCGCGCCGAACAACGCGGAGCCGATACCGAGCCGGGCATCCGCCTTGGCCCGCTGCGCCTTGGTGAACGAGCGCGCGTCGAGCGCGTCGTAGAGCACGCCGGTGTAGCGCTCCAGCGCGGGCCGCGTCGGCGAGGTGCGCAGCGCGGCGTTGCGGGCGACCTCGCCGTCGGCCCCCTTGCCCAGGCCGAGCGCGGTCCGGGAGCGTTCCGGGTCGGCCGCAAGGCGCACCACTTCCTCGATCAGCCGGGCGCGCACCGCCGTGAGCTGCGGCATCGCCAGCGAGTCCAGGGTGAGCGGCGCGCCGGCGCCGCCGTCGGACTTGGTTTCGGAGGGAGGCAGCAGGACCAGCACGAACGAATACGGTAATGCGCTGGGACCGGCGTCCGGCCAGCGACTACCCTGTGCTTCCGTGATCACCCGCCTCTCCCGCCTGTTCCTGCGTACCCTCCGCGACGATCCCGCCGACGCGGAGGTGCCCAGCCACAAACTCTTGGTCCGTGCCGGCTACGTGCGCCGCGTCGCCCCGGGTGTCTACTCGTGGCTGCCGCTGGGCCTGCGCGTGCTGCGCAAGGTCGAGGACGTGGTGCGCGCGGAGATGGACGCGATCGGCGGGCAGGAGATCTCGCTACCCGCGCTGCTGCCACGCGAACCGTACGAGACCACCAACCGGTGGACCGAGTACGGCGACGGCCTGTTCCGGCTGCGCGACCGCAAGGGCGCGGACTACCTGCTCGGGCCCACCCACGAGGAGCTCTTCGCGCTCACGGTGAAGGGCGAGTACAGCTCCTATAAGGACCTGCCGGTCACGCTGTACCAGATCCAGACCAAGTATCGCGACGAGGAGCGCCCGCGGGCGGGCATCCTGCGCGGGCGCGAGTTCGTGATGAAGGACTCCTACTCCTTCGACCTGGACGAGGACGGCCTCAAAGCCAGCTATCACGCGCACCGCCAGGCCTACCAGCGCATCTTCGACCGGCTGCGGGTCAAGTACGTCATCGTGGCCGCCACATCGGGCGCGATGGGCGGCAGCGCGTCGGAGGAGTTCCTGGCCGACAGCCCGGTCGGCGAGGACACCTACGTGCGCTGCCCGGAGTCCGGCTACGCGGCCAACGTGGAGGCGGTGGTCACGCCCGCTCCCGAACCGCTGCCCATAGAAGGACAGCCCGAGGCGGTCGTGCACGACACCCCGGACACTCCCACCATCGCGACGCTGGTGGCCTGGGCCAACGGCGCGGGCATCGCCGAGCGCTACGGCCGCCCGGTCACCGCGGCCGACACCTTGAAGAACGTGATGGTCAAACTGCGCCATCCGGACGGGAAGACCGAGATCGTCGGCATCGGTGTCCCCGGTGACCGCGAGGTCGACGACAAGCGCCTCGGCGCCTCGGTCGAACCGGCCGAGGTCGAGCTGCTCACCGAAGCGGACTTCGCCGAGAATCCGTTCCTGGTCAAGGGCTACATCGGCCCGAAGGCGCTGCAGGCCAACGGCGTTCGGTACCTGGTCGATCCCCGCGTCGGCACCGGCACCAGCTGGATCACCGGCGCCGACGAGCCCGGCAGGCACGTCGTCGGCCTGGTCGCGGGCCGCGACTTCGTCCCGGACGGCACCATCGAGGCCGCCGAGGTCCGCGACGGTGACCCCTCGCCCGACGGGCGCGGCACCCTTGTGGCGGCCCGCGGCATCGAGATCGGCCACATTTTCCAGCTCGGCAACAAGTACACCGACGCGTTCGAGGTGGACGTGCTCGGTGAGAACGGCAAGCCGGTGCGGCTGACCATGGGGTCCTATGGCATCGGCGTCTCACGCATGGTCGCGGTGATCGCCGAGCAGCAGCACGACGACAAAGGGCTGCGCTGGCCCGCGGCGGTGGCGCCCTACGACGTGCACGTCGTCATCGCGAACAAGGACGACGCGGCCCGCGCGGGCGCCGAAGAGGTGGTGTCCGGCCTGCACGCGCAGGGCTTGGACGTGCTCTTCGACGATCGCACCGCCTCGCCGGGCGTGAAGTTCAAGGACGCCGAACTGCTCGGCATGCCGCTGGTGCTGGTGATCGGCCGCGGCTGGGCCGAGGGCAAGGTCGAACTGCGCGACCGCTTCACCGGCGAGACCGAGGAACTCCCCGCCGCCTCCGCGGTGGACGCGGTGGTGGCCAGAGTTCGCGGCTGACCTGTTTGCCCGGACGGCCCCCGGCAGAAAATGCCGGGGGCCGTTCGCTATCGGCACGAAGGCCGCAGGAGAATGCGCACGCGGGAGCGGGACGATGTCACCTACGCGACCGTAACCTGAATTCGCTGGTTACAGATCCGCGGACCTCCTCCACGCTGCTATTACCCGCTGGTAAGTTAACCGGCATGACAAACACCGACGTGCGGTTGTTCAACCCCGCCACCTATGATCCGCAGCAGTTCGACGCCGAGACGCGGCGCCTGCTGCGCGCCACGATCGAGTGGTTCGAGGGGCGGGGCAAACAGCGTCTGCTCGCCGACGACGCGAACGCGGTGTGGACCGCGGACTTCCTCGACTTCGTGAAGAAGGAGAAGTTGTTCGCCACCTTCCTGACCCCCGCGGCGTATGCCGACGGTGACCCGGACCGCCGCTGGGACGCCGCGCGCAACGCGGCGCTGTCGGAGATCTTCGGCTTCTACGGTCTGGCGTACTGGTACGCCGAGCAGGTGACCATCCTCGGCCTCGGCCCGATCTGGCAGAGCGACAACGAGGCCGCCAAGAAGCGCGCGGCCGCCGACCTGGCCGCGGGTGAGGTGATGGCGTTCGGTCTGTCCGAGCAGACCCACGGCGCCGACATCTACAACACCGACCTGGTATTGACCCCGACCGAGCCGGGAAGCGCGGACGCCGAAGCCGGAATCCTCTTCCGCGCCAACGGCGAGAAGTACTACATCGGCAACGGCAACGTGGCCAGCATGGTGTCGGTGTTCTCCCGCCGCGCCGACCTCGAAGGTGCCGACGCGTACGTCTGGTTCGCCGCCGACTCCCGGCACGAGAACTATCGCCTGCTCGGCAACGTCGTACATCAGCAGATGTACGTGAGCACCTTCCGGCTGGAGAACTACCCGGTGCGCGCCGAGGACATCTTGCACACCGGCCCCGAGGCGTTCTCCGCGGCGCTGAACACCGTGAACGTGGGCAAGTTCAATCTGTGCCACGGCGGAATCGGCATGGTCGAGCACTCCTTCTACGAGGCGATCACCCATGCGAACAACCGCGTCCTCTACGGCAACCCGGTCACCGAATTCCCGCACGTACGGGCGAATTTCGTCGACGCCTACGCGCGCATCATCGCGATGAAGCTGTTCAGCGACCGCGCGATCGACTACTTCCGCGGCGCGAGCCTGGAGGATCGCAGGTACCTGCTGTTCAACCCGATGACGAAGTCCAAGGTGACCTCCGAGGGCGAAACCGTCATGACGCTGCTGCTGGATGTGCTGGCCGCCAAGGGATTCGAGAAGAACACCTACTTCGCCGAGGTGCAACGGCTGATCAGCACGCTGCCCCGGCTCGAGGGCACGGTGCACGTGAACGTCGGGCAGATCCTGAAGTTCATGCCCAACTATCTGTTCGACCCGCAGGACTACCCGGAGATCGGCACCCGGCAGGACGCGGCCGACGACGCGTTCTTCTGGCGCCAGGGCCCGGCGCGGGGCGCGGGCAAGGTGCGCTTCGCCGACTGGGCGCCGATCTACGACAAGCACGCCGACATCCCGAACGTGAGCCGGTTCTACGAGCAGGCGCAGGCGCTGCGCACGCTGCTGACCACGGCGGCCCCGGACGCCGCGCAGCAGAAGGACCTGGACTTCATGCTGACCATCGGCCACCTGTTCTCCCTGGTGGTCTACGGCCAGTTGATCCTGGAGCAGGCCGCGATCACCGGCTTGGACCGCGACCTGATCGACCAGATCTTCGACTTCCAGGTCCGCGACTTCAACGGCTACGCGACCGCGCTGTACGGCAAGCCGTCGGCCACGCCGGACCAGCAGGGCTGGGCGGCATCCGCGTTGCGGCCGCCGGTCGCCGATCGCCCGCGCTTCGACCGGGTGTGGGCCGAGGTCGCGTCCTACGACGGCGCGTACGAGATGCGGCCGTAGGCCGGTTGTCGAGCGAACGGCGGCCCGAGTCGCCCGCGGCCGCCGTTCGCGTCGTTTCCTTTGCGGCGCATCGGATCTCGGGCAGTCGACCCGGTCGACCGGTCAGGCTTTGCCAGGAAACGCGACCGTGGGCGGATTCGCGCCGAGAATCGACTGCCACGCGGCCAGCCGGACGGCGGCCTCGGTGAGCGCTTCGACACCGGTGCGCCGGATGGCCATGGAGTCGCCGCGCTCGACCACCGACCGCCAGGCTACGGCGGTGTCGGACTCGACCGTCACGGCCAGCTTGGCGGCCGAGATCGGATCGGTCACGGCGAACGGCACCGTGTAGGCCGCGTCCGGCGGCGGCACCGTCGCGCCGCCCAGAGCGAGCGCGTCCACGGTGGTGTCGCGGCGAGCCCGGTGCGCGGCGGTGTGCTCGGCGACCAGCCTGGTGCGCTCGGAGGAGGCGTAGGCGGCGATCACCCCGTAGGCGTACACCGCGCCGTATTCGGCGTTCAGCGCGTCGATGAGCGCTCGGCGTTCGTCCTCGGTCATGCCAGCAACACCCCCGTCTGCACCGCGCAGGCCGCGCTGATCGAAGCGAGCAGTCCGGCCCGATAGCCGGTCAGGGCGCGGGCGAGTTCGGCCGCCGATTTCTGGGAGGCGGTGAGCTGCGTGCGCAGCGTCTCGACGCTCGGCGGCGCGGTGGGCGGCACGGCGCTGCCCGAAGCCACGGCCGACGGGCCGGACGCACCGGCGCGGGTGCGGTGCGCCGGTTTGGTGCCGTCGGCGTAGACGCCGATCGCGCGGTCGATCTCGGTGCGCAAGGCGTCAGCGTGGGCGGTGCGCTCGGCCGCGATCGCGGCCAACGCGGCGTGCCGGTCGGGCGCGACGGCGATGGCCGCGGTCGCCGCCGCGGCGTCGGAGCGGGCCGCGACCTCTTGTGCGGCAAGCGGATCCGGCTCGTGGACCACGTCGTCACCGGTGCAGCCGACCAGCGCGCCGAGGGCGAGCACCCCGGCCGTTCCGCCGCCGGCGAGACGTAGCGCGCTGCGTCGATCCAGGGCGGCGCGGCGGGGCTCGTGCCGGTCGGAGGGCATGCCGGTAGTGCGCCCGGCACGCGGCGGGGCGGGAAGGCGGATGGGCACGGCACTATCGTGCCAGACTCGCGGTGCGTCGCCGGACGAGCATCGGCCGTGGCGTGCGGACTCCTGGACCGCTGGTCCTTTACACTCTCGTGGCGCGTTACGCTAGACCTTCGGTAGAGAAATTTCCCGCCGCGTCACAACTGAACCAGGAGCCGCCCACATGCCGATGCCGACCGAGGAAAGGGTGAGCCAGCTAGTAGCTGGTCTCGTCGAACGCCGAGGATTCGATCTCGAGGGCGTCGAGATCTCGACGGCGGGCACGCGCGTGGACGCGCAGGCTCGGGTGCAGGTGACCGTGGACCGCGACACCTCCGATCTGGACTCCCTGGCGACTCTGAGTACGGAGCTGTCGGCGCTGCTGGACGACGCGGGGGAGTTCGGCGAGGCGCCCTACCTGTTGGAAGTCACGACCCCCGGGATCGACCGCCCGTTGACCGCCGACCGGCACTGGCGTCGGGCGCGGGGGCGGAAGGTGCGCGTGCGACTACGCGAAGGCGCACAGCCGCCGGAGGGGTCGGCGACCTTCGAGGCCAGGGTCGGCGCGCTCACCGGTGATTCGGTGGCGCTGGTGCTCGGCGGCAAACGCGACCCGCGCCGGGTGACGGTCCCGCTCGCCGACATCGCCACGGCCGTCGTCCAAGTCGAGTTCTCCCCGCCGAGTGCTCGAGAGCTGGAACTCACGGGCGGAGTCGTTCCGGGGCGGCCCGCTCCGGGCGCGGACGACGCGGTGGCGGTCGAGGACGCCGCGCAGCTCCGAGGAACACCGAATGCACTGTCCGAATCCGTAACAGCGTCCGATTCGCCGACCGAAGGGATCGTGGAATGAACATCGAAATCGAAGCCCTGCGCGCGATTGTCGCCGACAAGGGGATCTCGATCGAGACCGTGATCTCCGCGATCGAGTCGGCGCTGCTCACCGCGTACCGCCACACCGAGGGCCACCAGCCCAACGCGCGCATCGACATCAACCAGAGGACCGGTGTGGTCCGGGTGATGGCGCGCGAGGTGGACGCCGACGGCAACGTGATCTCCGAATGGGACGACACCCCGGAGGGCTTCGGCCGGATCGCGGCGACCACCGCCAGGCAGGTCGTGCTGCAGCGGCTGCGCGACGCGGAGAACGAGAAGTCCTTCGGCGAGTTCTCCACCCACGAGGGCGACATCGTCGGCGGTGTGGTGCAGCGCGACGCGCGCGCCAACGCCCGCGGCACCGTCGTGGTGCGCATAGGCAGCGAGCTGCACGGCGCGGAGGGCTTGATCCCGCCCGCCGAGCAGGTGCCCGGCGAGACCTACGAGCACGGCGACCGGATCAAGTGCTACGTCGTCGGGGTCTCGCGTGGACCGCGTGGGCCACAGATCACGCTGTCGCGCACCCACCCGAATCTGGTGCGGCGCCTGTTCGCGCTGGAGGTGCCGGAGATCGCCGACGGCTCGGTGGAGATCGTCGCCGTGGCGCGCGAGGCGGGGCACCGATCCAAGATCGCCGTGCGCACCACGGTGCCCGGCGTCAACGCCAAGGGCGCCTGTATCGGGCCCATGGGACAGCGCGTGCGCAACGTGATGAGCGAACTGGCCGGCGAAAAGATCGACATCATCGACTACGCCGACGATCCGGCGACCTTCGTCGGCAATGCGCTCTCGCCGTCGAAAGTGGTTTCGGTCACTATCGTCGACCCGGAGGCAAGGGCGGCCCGCGTAGTGGTCCCCGATTTCCAGCTTTCCCTGGCGATCGGCAAGGAGGGGCAGAACGCCCGCCTGGCCGCGCGGCTGACCGGCTGGCGCATCGATATCCGCAGCGATGCCGCGCCCGACATGGGCGGATCCGTTCGGACGGAGGCGCATCGCAGTTGACCGGAGCCCGCCCGCGGAGTGCTCGGGATGACAGGTTCGTAACTTCCGCGGGGGAGGGGTTCGGCGTTCCGAGCGTGGCAGCGGTAGAGTGGTCCAAGGTTCAGTCCGAGTCTTCGGTTCCCATGCCCGACCGCACCACCGAGCAGCACCAGGCGCCCCGGCGTCGAGCAGCTCCGGTACGGACGTGTATCGGGTGCCGGAAGCGCGAGCTGGCCGTCGATCTGTTGCGGATCGTGGCTCGGGACCGTGAGACCGGAGACGGCTCCCACGTCCTCGAGATCGTTCCCGATCCGCGGCGCAGACTTCCCGGACGGGGTGCCTGGCTGCACCCCCTTTCGGCTTGTCTGCGCGCTGCAGAGCGGCGCCGAGCGATCGGCAGAGCACTCCGAGTGTCCGGACATCTGGATATCTCAGCCCTGGAGCATTACCTCGAGAACAGGCACGAGCACTCATGAGCACACCGTGAAGTACCAACGATGAACGTCCATCGGAGATAACCCGAGGTCGTGCGGGCCGCCGTCCCCAACGGTGGCGCTGCTCGGCCTCTCAGTGAGGAGAGCAGTGGCAGGCAAGGCCCGCGTGCACGAGTTGGCAAAAGAACTCGGTGTCACGAGCAAGGAACTACTCGCAACGCTCAAGGAGCAGGGCGAGTTCGTGAAGTCGGCGTCCTCGACGGTGGAAGCTCCCGTCGCCCGCCGGCTGCGTGAGTCGTTCGCGGCGAAATCCGCCCCGTCCAACGGCAACAAGCCGGGTGCACGCCCCGGACCGTCCGGTCGTCCGGCCCCCAAGCCCGCGGGCGGAGGCCCGCGTCCAGGTCCCCGTCCGGCGGCGCCCACTCCGGCGCCCACCGCGCAGGAGACCGCCGCTCCCGCCGCGCGCACCGGCGAATCCCCGGCCGTGAAGCCGGGCCCCGCCGCGCGTCCCGGACCGTCCCCGGCGCCCAAGCCCGCCGCCCGGGAATCGATCAACCCGCAGGCCGCCGCGGCTTCGGGCGCTAGCGCGAGTTCCGCGCCCGCCCCGGCCGGTCCGCGTCCGACGCCGGGCGGCCCGCGCCCCGGGCAGCAGCAGCGTCCCGGCGGCCCCGGCCAGGGCGGACATCGCCCGGGTGGCGCGGCTCCCGGCCCGCGTCCGGGGCCGAAGACCCCGCGCGTCGGTAACAACCCCTATTCGTCGGCTCCCGAGCGTCCCGCGCCGCGTCCGGCCCCCGGTCAGGGTGGCCCGCGTCCCGGTCCGTCCCAGGGTGGCCCGCGTCCCGGCCCCGCTCAGGGTGGCCCGCGTCCCGGTCCGTCGCAGGGCGGTCCGCGTCCCGGCCCGGCTCAGGGTGGCCCGCGTGCGACGCCCGGCCCTGGTGGTCCGCGTCCCGGCGGCCCGCGGCCGAGCCCCGGCTCGATGCCGCCTCGTCCTAATCCCGGCGCGATGCCGTCGCGTGCGGCGCGTCCCGGCGGCGCCGGAGGCCCCGGTGCGGGTCGTCCCGGTCGTCCCGGTGGCGCCGGTGCCGGTCGTCCCGGTGGCGGCGGTGGCGGTGGCTACCGCGGTGGCGGTGGCGGCGCTCCCGGTGCGGGTGCGGGTGCGCCCGGTGCCGGTGGTGCGGCCGGTGGCTTCCGGGGTCGTCCCGGTGGCGGCGGTGGCGGCGGCGGTCGTCCTGGCGGTCCCGGTGGCCGCGGTGGTGCGGCAGGCGCGTTCGGACGTCCCGGTGGCGCGCCCCGGCGTGGCCGCAAGTCGAAGCGGCAGAAGCGGCAAGAGTACGACTCGATGCAGGCGCCCGCCGTCGGCGGCGTGCGGCTGCCGCGCGGCAACGGCGAGATCATCCGGCTCGCCCGCGGCGCGTCGCTGTCGGACTTCGCCGAGAAGATCGACGCGAACCCGGCCGCGCTGGTGCAGGCCCTGTTCAACCTCGGCGAGATGGTCACCGCGACCCAGTCGGTGAACGACGAGACCCTCGAGCTGCTGGGCAGCGAGATGAACTACGTCGTCCACGTGGTCAGCCCCGAGGATGAGGACCGCGAGCTGCTGGAGTCGTTCGACCTCACCTACGGCGAGGACGAGGGCGGCGAGGAAGACCTCGAACAGCGTCCGCCGGTGGTGACCGTCATGGGTCACGTCGACCACGGTAAGACCCGCTTGCTGGACACCATCCGCAAGGCGAACGTCCGCGAGGGCGAGGCAGGCGGCATCACCCAGCACATCGGCGCCTACCAGGTGCTCACCCACCTCGGCGACGAGGACCGGCTGATCACCTTCATCGACACCCCGGGTCACGAGGCGTTCACCGCCATGCGCGCCCGTGGTGCGAAGGCCACCGATATCGCGATCCTGGTGGTCGCCGCCGACGACGGCGTCATGCCGCAGACGGTGGAGGCGATCAACCACGCGCAAGCGGCCGACGTGCCGATCGTCGTGGCGGTCAACAAGATCGACAAGGAAGGCGCCAACCCGCAGAAGGTGCGTCAGCAGCTCACCGAGTACGGCCTGGTCGCCGAGGAATACGGCGGCGAGACCATGTTCGTCGACATCTCCGCCAGGCAGAACATCAACATCGATGCGCTGCTCGAGGCGGTCCTGCTGACCGCGGACGCGGCGCTGGACCTGCGGGCCAACCCGGACATGGACGCGCAGGGTGTGGCCATCGAGGCGCACCTCGACCGTGGCCGCGGCCCGGTGGCGACCGTGCTCATCCAGCGCGGCACCCTGCGGGTCGGCGACTCGATCGTGGCGGGAGACGCCTACGGCCGGGTGCGCCGGATGGTCGACGAGCACGGCGACGACGTCGAGGCGGCGTTGCCGTCGCGACCGGTTCAGGTCATCGGCTTCACGTCGGTGCCCGGCGCGGGTGACAACCTGCTCGTGGTCGACGAGGACCGGATCGCCCGGCAGATCGCCGATCGGCGCAACGCGCGCAAGCGCAACGCGCTGGCCGCACGCAGCCGCAAGCGGATCAGCCTGGAAGATCTGGATGCCGCGCTGAAGGAAACCAGCGAGCTGAACCTGATCCTCAAGGGCGACAACTCGGGTACGGTCGAGGCCCTCGAAGAGGCGCTGCTCGGAATCCAGGTGGGCGACGAGGTGCGTCTGCGGGTGATCGACCGCGGCGTCGGTGGCGTCACCGAGACCAACGTCAACCTCGCTTCGGCGTCGAACGCGATCATCATCGGATTCAACGTCCGCGCCGAGGGCAAGGCGACCGAGCTGGCCAACCGCGAGGGCGTCGACATCCGGTACTACTCGGTGATCTACCAGGCCATCGATGAGATCGAGAAGGCCCTCAAGGGCATGCTCAAGCCGATCTACGAAGAGGTCGAGCTGGGGCGGGCCGAGATCAGGGCGATCTTCCGTTCGTCGAAGGTCGGCAACATCGCCGGTTGCATGGTCACGTCGGGCTCGGTCAAGCGCAACGCCAAGGCGCGCCTGCTCCGGGACAACGTGGTGATCGCCGAGACGATGACGATCTCGTCGCTGCGCCGGGAGAAGGACGACGTCACCGAGGTCCGCGAGGGCTTCGAATGCGGTATGACGGTCACCTACTCCGACATCAAGGAAGGCGACATCATCGAGGCCTACGAACTGCGCGAGAAGCCGCGCGACTGATAGACCGAGACGAGTCCGGGCGCCGCGCGAAGTGCGCGGCGCCCGGCGGGTCTTCCTGACTGGGGAGGGTGTGGGTGTACCTGGGTGCACTGGAGTTCGACCTGCTGCTCGGCGATGTGCATTCACTGAAACAGAAGCGCTCGGTGATCCGGCCGATCCTGGCCGAATTGCAGCGTTTCGGTGTGAGTGCCGCCGAAGGCGGGGAACACGATCTATACCGTCGTTCGCTGCTGGGCGTGGCCATGGTCAGTGCGGGCATGGATCATCTGACCGAGGTGCTGGACAAATGTGAACGGCACGTCGCGGCCCGTCCGGAGTTACAGTTGCTGGCGGTGCGCCGCCGAATCTTCGGGCCCGAGGACTGACCGCGGCGCAGCGACGGAGCTCGGGTGGCGGCCGCGAGCCACGCTCCGACCGCCATCGAACAGAGTTGATAGTGAGGAGGAAACGGCCATGGTGGATCAAGCCAGGGCACGCCGACTCGCCAAGCGGATCTCCTCGATCGTCGCGACCGCGATCGAATACGAGGTGAAGGACCCGCGGCTGCGTTTCGTGACCGTCACCGACGCCAAGGTCACCGGCGATCTCCGGGAGGCGACGGTGTACTACACCGTGATGGGTGAAACCCTCGACGCCGAACCGGATTACGAGGGTGCGGCGGCCGGACTGGAGAAGGCCAAGGGAGTTCTGCGCTCCAAGGTGGGCGCGGGAACCGGGGTGAAGTTCACCCCGACGCTGGCATTCGTACTGGACACCGTGCCCGACGCGGCACGGCAGATGGAGGAACTGCTCGCCAGGGCGCGGGCCGCGGACGACGAGGTCACCAAGGTGGCCGCCACCGCCAGGCACGCGGGCGACGCCGACCCCTACAAGGTCGAACGCGACGCCGACGAGTGACATGCGGTAGTCGATGACGACGATGCGAGAAACGGCCGGCTTGGACACGGCCGTGGCGGCGCTCGACGCCGCGCGCTCGGTGACCATCGTCTGCCATGTGCAGCCCGATGCGGACACCATAGGAAGTGGTCTGGCGCTGGCGCTGGTGCTGCACCGGCGCGGCGTCCCGGTCCAGGTGTCGTTCGCCGAGCCCGCGGACTTGCCCATATCGATGCGGTCGCTGCCCGGCGTACGGCACTTGGTGGCGCCCGCCGAAGTGCGCGCCGAGGTCGACCTGCTGGTGGCGGTCGACTGTGGCAGCGCGGGCAGGCTCGGTGCGCTCGCCGACCGATTGTCCGGTGCCGCAACGACACTGGTGATCGATCACCATCGGTCGAACACGCGGTTCGGAGCGATCAACGTGGTCGATCCCGCCGCGGAGTCCACCACGAGCCTGATCGCGCGTCTGCTCGACGCGTGGGGTGTGCCGATCGATGCGGACGTGGCGCATTGCCTGTACGCAGGTCTGGTCACCGACACGGGTTCGTTCCGGTGGGTGCGGCCGGGTACCCACGAACTGGCGGAGCGGCTGCTGGCCACCGGAATCGACGGCGCGCATATCGCCCGCACCTTGATGGACACGCACCCGTTCGGATGGCTGCCCATGCTGGCGCGGGTGCTCGGGACGGCCCAGCTCGTCCCGGAGGTGCGCGGCGGCGTCGGATTGGTGTACGCGTTCGTGCGGCGCGACGACATCGACGACGTGCGTTCGGAGGAAGTCGAGAGCGTCATAGATATCGTGCGCACGACCGCCGAAGCGGGAATCGCCGCGGTGTTCAAGCAATCTCGTGTGGTGCCGGATCGGTGGACGGTATCGCTGCGCTCACGGGACAGCGGAGCGTGTGCGGGCGACGGGGTGGACGTCGCAGAGGTGGCCACGACACTGGGTGGTGGTGGGCATCGCTTCGCCGCCGGGTACACCGCACACGGCGCGCCCGAGGACCTGATCGGCGCGCTACTGACCGCGCTCGGATGATCGTGTTCGATCCTTGGCGAGTGCCGGGTCGGCTCTCGCCAAAACATTCAGGCCCGAGCGGTTTTCGAGGGCTGAGGCCGAATTCGTCGCCCGGACGGGTCCGCGGATCGACCGGACCGGTGTGTCGATGCGGCGCACTCCTGGCGTGTGCGGGGCGCCCCCCGTTCGTGCCCGGTGCCCTGCGGGTGCTTGCCTGTCGAGTGGCGCGGGAAGTCGAGCCGGTTCGCCTGCCTCGCCATCCGAACCTGGTTCGGCGTCGTGCCACACGTCCGGAATCACCGGTGATGCGATCCTCTCCGCGGCCGGAGCCGGACGCCGCCGAGTTCGTCGGTGGGTCGTGCCAAGGTGGGAGCCGGATCGCAACGACGGTGGTCTCGAAGGACGACATGCGGGGGAGGTGTTCGTGAGCGCGCAGGGTTCCAGTGGGGCGGATATCGGGGACTCGGTCCTGCGCGTGAGCGAGCCGGAAACCGTCGACCGGGCCGCCGCCGCCGGCCCCAAACGCATTCTCGGCCTCGCGTTGCCAACCCTCGGTGTGCTGGTCGCCGAACCGATCTACCTGTTGTTCGACCTGGCCGTGGTCGGCAGGCTGGGCGCGCTCGCGCTGGCCGGGCTCGCCGTGGGCGGGTTGATCCTGGCGCAGACGAGTTCGCAGCTGACCTTCCTGTCCTACGGCACCACCGCGCGCTCGGCGCGCCGTCACGGCGCGGGCGACCATCGAGGAGCCGTCGCCGAGGGCGTGCAGGCCACGTGGATCGCTGTGGCCGTCGGCGTTGCGATCCTGCTGCTGGTCCAAGCGTTCGCCGTGCCGGTGACCAGCGCCATCGCGGGCGGTGCGGACATCGCGGCGCAGGCGCTGGACTGGGTGCGGATCGCGCTGTTCGGCGTGCCGCTGATCCTGATCTCCATGGCGGGGAACGGGTGGCTGCGTGGCGTCCAGGAGACGCGCAGGCCGTTGGTCTACGTCGTCGCCGGACTCGGGGTGTCGGCGGTGCTCTGCCCGGCGCTGGTGCACGGACTGTTCGGCGCACCGCACCTGGGTCTGCCGGGCTCGGCCGTGGCGAACGTGGCGGGTCAGATCGTCACCGCGGTCCTGTTCCTGAACGCGCTGATCCGCGAGGAGGTTTCCCTCGCCCCGCACTGGTCGGTGATGCGTGCCCAGCTCGTCCTCGGACGCGACCTGATCGTCCGCAGTTTCGCCTTCCAGGCGTGCTTCGTCTCGGCGGCGGCCGTCGCCGCGCGTTTCGGCGCCGCGTCGGTGGCGGCCCACCAGTTGGTGCTGCAACTGTGGAACTTCCTGGCGCTCGCCCTGGACGCGCTGGCCATCGCCGCGCAGACGCTCACGGGCGCGGCTCTGGGCGCGGGTGATGCCACCGGCGCCCGAGGGATCGCCCGGCGCGTGACCCGCTGGTCGGAGATTTTCAGCCTCGGGCTCGCCGGCTGCTTCGCGGCGGGGGCGGTGGCGATCCCCGCGCTGTTCACCGATGACCCGGACGTGCTGGAGCGCGCGCACGTGGTGTGGTGGTTCTTCGTCGCGCTCATTCCGGTGGCGGGCATCGTCTTCGCGCTCGACGGCGTCCTGCTCGGAGCCGGTGACGCGGCCTACCTGCGCACCACCACGCTCGGAGCGGCCCTGCTGGGCTTCCTGCCCGCTATCTGGTTGTCGCTGGCCTTCCACTGGGGCGTCGCCGGAATCTGGTCCGGCCTCGCCGCGTTCATGCTGTTGCGGCTGATCGCCGTCGCGGGGCGGGCGCTGTCGGGCCGGTGGGCCCTGGTCGGCGCCGAAGTGCCGAGGTGAGCGACACCCGGCTCGGCCGGTGCGCGCGAATCCGAAACGATGTGCCAAGGTAGGTGTGGTGATACCCAAGTTGATGGCGGTGAGCGACATTCATGTCGGGCACCAGGGGAATCGGCCGGTCGTCGAGCAGATCAAGGCGGACTCGCCGGAGGACTGGCTCATCGTGGCCGGCGACGTGGGGGAGAAGACCGACGACATCCGGTGGGCGCTGGAGCTGCTGCGCCGCCGGTTCGCCAAGGTGATCTGGGTGCCGGGTAATCACGAGCTGTGGACGACGGCGAAGGACCCGGTGCAGATGGTCGGGGTGGCACGCTACGACTACTTGGTGTCGATCTGCCGCGACCTGGATGTACTGACGCCGGAGGACCCGTTTCCGGTGTGGCAGGGCGCGGGCGCGGAAGAGCACGGCGGAGCGGTCACGCTGGTTCCGATGTTCCTGTTGTACGACTACTCGTTCCTGCCGGAAGGAGCCACCACCAAAGCGGAGGGTCTGGCGATCGCGCGTGAGCGCAACGTGGTGGCCACCGACGAATTCCTGCTCTCGCCGGATCCATACCTGACCAGGGACGCGTGGTGCCACGCCCGGGTGCAGGTGACCAAGCGCAAGCTCGACGCGCTCGCCCCGGGCACCCCGGTCGTCCTGATCAATCATTTCCCGCTGGTGCGGCAGCCGACCGACGTGCTGTTCTACCCGGAGTTCGCGTTGTGGTGCGGCACCGAACTCACCGCGGACTGGCACACCCGCTACAACGTGGTCTGCTCGGTCTACGGTCACCTGCACATCCCGCGGACCTCGCACTACGACGGCGTCCGATTCGAGGAGGTCTCGCTCGGCTACCCGCGCGAGTGGCAGCGCCGCGGCCTGCCCGAGCGATTGCTCCGCCAGATCCTTCCGACCCCGCAGTATCCGCCGGGCACGCTGAACAAGTGGGGCGGACACTTCCAGGTGACTCCCGAGATGGAAGCCGCCGCCGCGGAGATGCGCAGCAAAGCGCAGCAGCGGCGCGGGCTGGCGTAGTCCCACGCACATGGCGCTGCGATCCCACCCGGTGCGGCTCGACTACGCTCGTCGGTGATGATCGAGAACATTCTGCCCGCGGGTGTGGCCTCGGCCGAGTTGCTGGCGTACCCGGAGGATCTGCGGCCGCATCCGGCGGAGGAGCATCTCATCGCCAAGTCGGTGGAGAAGCGGCGCCGTGACTTCATCGGCGCGCGGCATTGCGCCCGCCTGGCGCTGACGCAACTCGGCGAGCAGCCGGTCGCGATCGGCAAGGGCGAGCGCGGCGCTCCGGTGTGGCCGCGCGGAATCGTCGGCAGCCTGACCCACTGCGACGGCTACCAGGCCGCCGCGCTCGGTCACAAACTGCGGTTCCGTTCCATCGGCATCGACGCCGAGCCGCACGCCACCCTGCCGGACGGCGTACTGGACTCGGTCAGCCTGCCGCCGGAGCGGGAATGGCTGAAGACCACCGAGTCCGAATTGCACCTGGACCGGTTGCTGTTCTGCGCCAAAGAGGCCACCTATAAAGCGTGGTTCCCGCTGACGCTGCGCTGGCTCGGCTTCGAGGACGCGCACATCACCTTCGAGATCGAGGACAGCTCCGCCGCTTCCGGGCGCGGCAGCTTCCATACCGAACTGCTGGTGCCGGGGCAGACCACCGACGGCGGCACGCCGCTGATCGCGTTCGACGGCCGTTGGCTGATCACCGACGGGTACATCCTGACCGCGATCGCGCACGTCTGATGGACGGACTCGGCGGGCTGCTCGTCATCGACAAGGCCGGTGGCTGGACCAGTCACGACGTCGTCGCGAAATGCCGGAAGCTGCTGCGCACCAAGAAGATCGGCCACGCGGGCACGCTCGATCCGATGGCGACCGGTGTGCTGGTGCTCGGCGTGGAACGCGCGACCAAACTGCTCGGCCTGCTCACCCTGACCACCAAGGCGTACACCGCGACCATCCGGCTGGGGCAGGCGACCAGCACCGACGACGCCGAAGGCGAGGTGCTGGCCACGACACCGGCCGGTCATCTCACCGACGCCGACATCGCCACGCGCACAGCCGAACTGACCGGGAACATCGAGCAGGTGCCCGCCACCGTCAGCGCGATCAAGGTGAACGGCGAACGTGCCTATGCCCGCCACCGTGCGGGGGAGGACGTGCAGTTGGCCGCCCGCCCGGTCACGGTGTCGCGGTTCGACGTGCTCGCGCGGCGCGATGTCGGCGATTTCGTCGACTTGGACGTGGTGGTCGAATGTTCCTCGGGCACCTACGTGCGCGCGCTGGCCAGAGACCTGGGCGCCGCGCTCGGCGTCGGCGGCCACTTGACCGCGTTGCGCCGCACCAGCGTCGGGCCGTTCACGCTCGAGCATGCACGCACCTTGGACGATCTGGCCGTCGCCGCGGAGTCCGGCGTGCCGTCACTGAGCCTCGATATCGACGCCGCGGTTCGAACGGCGTTCCCGCGCCGCGACATCGATGACAAGCAGGCCGACGACCTGCGCAACGGACGTTGGCTCGCTCCGGCCGGAATGGCCGGTGTCTACGCCGCCATCGATCCGGAAGGCCGCGCTATCGCCCTGCTCCGGGAATCCGGTAATCGCGCGTCCTCGGTGATGGTCGTCCGCCCCGCCAATCTCTGATCCCGGGCGACAATGGTTGACCACCTCGCGGTCAGGAGTTGAACGTCGATGATGCCAACCGTTGCGGCGATGGCCGCGGTCCTGGTCGGTGGCGCGGCGCTGGTCGGCGGCGCCGCCGGGGTGGGAAAGTCGCCTGCGGCGGCCGTGGCCGGATAGCGGCGGCGAAGGTGATTCCGCGTGCTGCTGGACTTCTTGTCGCGGTGAGTCGGCGCTCAGGAGCCGATCTGGTGCCGGAGGCGTTGCACGGCGTCGTCCATGTGCTCGACGAGCAGAGCGCGGGCGCGTGCGGGGTCGCCCGCGCCGATCGCCTCGCGCAGGCCGATGTGTTCGCGAGACTGTTCGCGCAGGTCCGGATAGGTCGTCTGTAAGGCGCCCAAGCACATGCGCGTCTCGATCAGCAAGGTGCGGGCCGCGCGTACCAGCCGCGGACTGGCCGCACTCTCCACCAGCGCCTCGTGGAAGGCCTGGTCGGCCTCCGACACGCCCACCGCGTCGCCGCGTTCGGCGCACGCGATCATCTCCTCGACGCTGGGACCGAGCGCCTCGTAGGCGATCGGGCGGCGGCCGTCCAGGATCAGCTCCAGTGCGCCGCCCTCCAGTGCCGTCCTTGCCCGGTAGATGTCGACGACGTCGTCGAGGCTCAGTTCGATGACGAAGATGCCGCGGTGGCGGATGCTGCGCAGCAGACCCTCGGACACCAAGCGCTGCATCGCCTCGCGCACCGGCCCGCGCGAGACCGCGAACCGCGCCGCGAGGTCGGCCTCGCCGAGCTGCGACCCGGGCGCGAGACTGCCGCGCATGATCGCCTCGCGGAGCCGATCGGCGATCATCTCCGCGGTCGACTGCCGGTTCACCGGCTCGAAATCAACGACGGACATCGATCTGCCTTTCCGCGAACAGGGTCCCGAATCCGGGAACGACCGGCTCGGCGCCGGCCAGCCGCAGCCCTGCCCAGATCGTGACCTGATTGGCCGTCAGCACCGGTTTGCCCAGCGTAGCCTCCAGGTCCGGCAGCACCGCCACGGTGTGCATCGCGGTGTCGGGGATGAGCAGCGCCTCCGCGTCGGGATGGTCGTTGTCCGCTGCCAGCCGCAGCACCTGGGCCGGGGTGAGGGTGCCGACCTCGGCGGCGGTGTCGATCCCCGCGCTGGACATCGAGACGACGTCGATGCGCGCGTCGGCGAGGAACTCCACGAACAGCCGGGCGACCTCGTCGGGATAGCTGGCGGCGACCGCGACGGTGCGCAGTCCCAGCGTGTGCACGGCGTCGGCGAACGCGATGCTGGTGCTGGTCGCCGGGACGCCCGCGACCTCGGCAAGCGCGCGCACTTGATCGCGCGCGCCCTCGGGTCCGTAGACGAAACTGCCCGACGTGCAGGCCCAGACGATCGCGTCGGGGCGGTGCCGGGCGAGCAGCGAGGCGCCGAGGCGCAATTTCTCCGGGCTGCCCAGTTCGAGCAGTTCGGGGACGGCGTGCAGATCGGTGCCGTAGATGTGGGCCACCGGAAGGTGCGCGCCGAGCGCCGCCGCCGCGAGCGGGTAGTCGTCCTCGGCCGCGTGGTCGGGGTAGATGAAACCGACGGTGGGTGAGCGCATGTGATGTTCTTCCTTCAGAAAACGTTGAGCAGCCACTTGCCCGGGCCCATCATCGGGAGCTTCATCCGGCCGAGACATGCCCACATGGTGAGTTGGTTGGCGGTGAGCACCGGCTTGCCGAGGGCTTTCTCCAGCGGCTCGATCACGTCGTAGGTCGGCAGGTTGGTACAGCTGACGAAGACGGCCTCGGCCTCGGGGTCATCGGCGCCGACGATGCGTTCGGCGATCGTGCGATAGCTCACCTTCCAGATGCCGCCGCCGAGTCCGAGGTGATCGGAGCGCACCACCGTGCACCCGGCTTCGGCGAGGAACTCGTGCAGCCGGTGGGTGAGGATCTCGTCGTACGGGGTCAGTACCGAGATCCGGGTGAGGTCCAGATGGCGAATCGCTTCGAGCAACGCGCCCGAGGTGGTGACCGCGTCCAGCGCCCCGGCACGGCAGATGGTGTCGCGCAACGACTTCTCGTAGGCGAGGCCCTTGATGAAACTGCCCGATGTGCACAGATAAGCCACGACTTCGGGTTCCACGTGCAGGACGTTGCGGGTTGCCGCGGTGAGATGCGCCGCGTCGGAGACCAATTCGGCCATCTCCAGCGACACCGGAACCGGTTCGTAGGGGGTACGGGCCAGGTGCAGACTCACTTCCAGAGGCGCCCAGCGCCAGAGCTCTCGTTCGAGGGCGAGGTCGAACGGTGCGATGATCCCGATACCCCGTTGTGCAACGGGCCCCTCGAGGTCGGGAAAGCTCAAATCCACTACGGCCCCTCTCGCGCTCAGCCGGGACGACCTCCGAACACGATCGGATTGTTGACAATCATACGATGTGATCTTAGTGTGTCAATGTGGAACAGGGCCCGATTGTCGTCGTCCTGCACAGTGACAGTGTGCCCGACGACGAACGAATGGACCGAGTAGCAGGCCGCGCCACCATCCGGTACACCGAGGCATCCGGGTTGGCGAACGCCCTGCGCGGAGCGGAGGTCTTGTTCGTCTACGACTTTCGCACCCGGGCGCTGCCCGGCGCCTGGCATGCCGCCGATCGGCTGCGCTGGGTGCACATGGGATCCACCGGCGTCGATCCGGCGATGTTTCCCGAACTGCGGGCCAGTGACGTGGTCGTGACCAACACCAGAGGCGTCTTCGACGCCGCGATCGCCGAGTACGTGCTCGGGCAGATTCTCGGTTTCGCCAAGGACCTGTCCGGTTCGTTGCTGCTGCAACAACGGCACGAGTGGCGGCATCGGGAATCCGAACGGGTCGCGGGATCGACGGCGCTGATCGTGGGCACCGGCTCGATCGGGCGTCATATCGCCCGATTGCTGCGCGCGGTCGGCATGACCGTGCGCGCCGTCGGCAGGCGGGAGCGCGCGGCGGACCCGGATTTCGGCGAGGTCACCACCGATCTGCACGCCGAACTGGCCCGCGCCGATTACGTCGTCGCGATCGCTCCGCTCACCGAGCAGACCAGGAACATGTTCGACGCCGCCGCCTTCGCCGCGATGAAGCCGCACGCCAGGTTTGTCAACGTCGGCCGCGGGGAACTCGTTGTGACCGACGATCTCGTCGCCGCGCTGCGCACCGGATCGATCGCCGCGGCGGCGCTCGATGTGGTGGACCCCGAGCCGCTCCCCGCCGATCACCCCCTGTGGGAACTGCCGAACGTCCGGATCACCCCGCACAACTCCGGTGACTTCATCGGATGGCGCAGCGAGATCGTCGACGCGTTCACCGAGAACTTCGACAACTGGATCGCCGGACGTCCGCTGGACAACGTGGTCGACAAAAGGCTGGGGTACGTGCCCGGCTGAAGGAGCCCCACCCATGAGACACCTTCTGTCAACCTCAGGCGGCGAGTACGCGTTGGCGGTTGCTGACGTGGGTTTCTTCGTTGTAGGCGGTGCCGCGGGTCAGGCAGT
>NZ_JBSGEZ010000037.1:0-73982 GCF_053603155.1 Nocardia sp. NPDC004260
GGGCGACATCGACCGAAACACCTACAAGATTGAGATCGACGTCACCATCAACACCAGTTGACACCAGCCCGACCAGCCTATGTGAGCGGCATTGCACCTAGGTGCGCGTATCCTGTATATAGCTGTCGAGCCCGATCTCGGGGAGCGACACGTGTATTTCACCGATAGTCGTCCGGCGAAACTCCGAACTATTCCCGGATGATTCATCCGGTGTGTCGGCGCGTCCTCCGCCATCGTGCCCGACGGGCTGATCCGTGTTCCGGATCTCACCCGAAGGGAGGTGAACTACAGTGTTGGATCAGATGATGGGGATGATTCGCGACATGTGGAACAGTATGTTCCCGGGCATGCCGATGCCGATGCTTCCGATGATGTAGTAGCCGTCCCACAAGCCGGAAAACCGCAGTTGTGCAAGCGTCCGACAATTCTGCGTCGAGGCGATGGGTGCGGCTTTTCCGAACGAGGTGTGCAATTTCCGTACGGTGGTACATCCACTTTGTGGCCTACCGTATTCGATGCGATATTCCCGTAGACACGAGAGTGGAATCCGCCGGCCATCTGCGCGGGCGGAATGAAATGACTCGGCGGACCGTGGCCGAGCCTCGGCCCCGCGGCCGGTCGGCGGATGCGAAGGCGATCGACCTCGATGGAGGTGCGCCATGACCGAGGATCCGCGGCAGGCGAAGCGGCCGGTGAGCGCCGCGCTGGCCGGCCCGTACGGGCACCCTTTCCATCCGATCCTGGTCACCGTCCCGATCGGCGCATGGGTCGCCAGTCTGGTGTTCGACCTCGCGTCCCGAGTGGTGGACGATTCGGAGTTCCTGGTCAAGGGGTCGTTGTGGCTGATCGCGATCGGCGTGCTCGGCGCCTTGGCCGCCGCGACGATCGGGTTCCTCGACCTGCTCGCGATTCCGACCGGTACGCCCGCCTTCCGCACCGGCTTGCTGCACCTGACCCTCAATCTGCTGGTGACCGTCGCCTACGCGGTCGGTTTCGTCTGGCGGCGGGGCGCAGACACCGCACGCGCGGTTCCGGCCGGGCCCTTGGCGCTGTCGGTGGCGGCCCTGGTGGCATTGGCGATGTCGGGGTATCTCGGGGGCAAGCTCGCCTACCGGTACGGCGTACGTGTCGCCGACGAGGCCACCCAGGCGAGCGGCTTCACGCGCTGAATCCCTTCCCAACGTCAGGAGGCACACCATGGGCATCGCCGCATTGATCTTCTGGCTGCTCACCGCGGGCGGCGGTTTCTTCCTGCTCGGCACCTGGATCGCCAAGGGCGGCACGCGTCAGCCGAATTCGACCCAGCTGCCCGCGCCGGTGTTGTTCGGGCACTTCCTGCTCGCCGTGGCCGGACTGATCGTGTGGATCGTGTACCTCGTCGTCGACAACACGGCGTGGGCATGGACCGCCTTCGTGCTGCTGATCCCGGTCGCGCTACTCGGATTCACGATGTTGGTGCGCTGGATTCCCGCCTATCGAGCGCGTTCCGCCGCGGGAACGGTCGAACGCCGCTCCGCCGCGGGAACGGCCGAACCGCCCGAAGGGCACTTTCCCGTTGCCGTCGTCGCGGCTCACGGCGTCTTCGCCGTGACGACCGTCGTGCTGGTGTTCCTCACCGCGCTCGGCGTCGGCAGCTGACCTCTCGTCCCCGGACGAGCACCACCGGTGGGTGGCCGCGGCGGCCGGAGTGCCCAGTCATTTCGCGCAGGCCGCGGGCGGCGAGGGTTGTGCACTGTCGCAGGCCGGGGCGGTGAGGTCGTAGACCGCGACGTTGCCGATGTGTACCGCGCTGTAGTGCGCCGACACCCAATCGGCGATGTCTTTGTGCCCGGCCGGCCGCCACCATCCGTTGTCCGGGGCGTCGGTCCGGCCGGCCCCGGCGGCCTGGTCGCGCACCCGCCACGAATCGGGCAGCCGCACCTCCTGCGCGAGGTAGTACGTCACCTGATGGGTGCGCACCATGGTCTGGAACTCGTCGAGGGTGGGCACCGGATCGTCGGAAGTGAAGCCGCCGATCGCGATGACCGAGGTGTGGGTGGCGAGTTCCAGCGACGCGGCGACCGAGGACCGGTCCACGGCAGCCGACCAGGGGGTGGCGGTGTCGCGCAACAGCGTGGCGAGTTGGGGTTCGACCTCCCCGTCGACGAACGCGGTGACCTCGCGGCGTATGTCGTTCGACGGATCCGCCGTCGTGGGCCGTGCCGGGCCCACGGTAGGACTGCCTCCCGTGTGCGCCTGCGGCAGAGTGGCCGCGGCGTATGCTGTCGTTCCGCCGATCCCGGCGAGCACGCCCACGGCGACGAGCACCGATACGGCCCTGGCTCGCACCCGTCGCGCCCCGGCCGGGAACGCGGCGGCGACCAGTCCGAGCGCCACCGCCAGCGAGATCGCCATGAGCGTCCAGCGCAGCGGCGGCAGCCACCCGGGATTGCGGTTCAGCAGGACGAACGCCCACAGTCCCGACGTCAGCACCAGTGCGGCGGCGCCGACGCGACCGAACGCCTCCGACCGGCGCCGCCACGCCTCGGCCACCCCGACCGCGAACATCCCGGCCACGGCCGGACCGATTGTCAACGTGTAGTAGGCGTGCATACCGCCGCGCATCACGGTGAACGCGACGCCGTCGACGACCAGCCACAGCCCGAACGCCAGCGCGGCCGCACGCACCGGGTCCGTTCGTGGCGCACCCCGACGGGAGACGAGCACCAGTGCGAAGGCGAGCAGGGCGGCCGGAAGCAGCCAGGAGATCTCGAAACCGATCTCACCGGTGAACAGGCGAGCCGGGCCTGGTCCGCTGAAGCCGCCGAACCCGCCGCCGGTGTGCCCGGCGGAGGCAGGCATCTCGTACCCCGGAGGCAGCGCGAATCTATTGCCGCCGTGGTGGTTCTGTCCCAGGAAGCGAGCGAACCCGTTGTAGCCCAGCACCAGATCCATGAACGTGTTGTCCGTCGAGCCTGCCAGGTACGGCCGCGCCGTGGCGGGCCACAGCACCGTCAGCAGCACATACCAGCCGGACGAGACGACCAGTGCCGCCGCGGCGGCCGACAAGTGCAGCAACCGGTTTCGCACCGAGGTCGGCGCGACGATCAGATAGGTGAGCGCCAAGGCGGGCAACACCATGAGACCTTCGAGCATCTTCGCCAGGAACGCGAACCCGAGCGCGACGCCCGCCAGCATCAGCCAGCGCGCGCTCGCCTGCCGCGCCGACCGAAGCGTGCAGTACGCGCCCGCGGTCATCAGCAGCACCATCACGGCATCCGGATTGTTGAACCGGAACATCAACGCCACCACCGGCGTTGCCGCCAGCGCGGCTCCGGCGAGCAGTCCGGCGGCCCGGCTGGTCGTCGCCCCGGCGACCATCGCGTACATCAATGCCACCGCGGCGACAGCCATCAGCGCCTGCGGCACCAGCATGCTCGCGCTGCCGAATCCGAACAGCTGCCCCGAAACACCCATCACCCATTGCGACACCGGCGGCTTGTCCACCGTGATGAAGTTGCCCGGGTCGAGAGAACCGAACAGCACCGCTTTCCAGTCCCGCGCACCCGACCAGGCCGCCGCGGCGTAGAAGCCGTTGCCCATGCCGTTGACCGTGATGTGCCACAAGTACGCGGCCGCTGTCCCGAGCAGCAATGCCGCCAGCCCTGCGCGCTCCCATAGCCGCGCGGGCGGTAATCCGCCCCGCTCGGGACGGGTGGCAATCGGATTCGCATCGGGCAGGGTGGCCTCGGCGGGGATCGCTGTCACCGCAGGAGTCTCGCAAGCGTCCTGGTGAATCTCCTGCGCGCATCCTGGCAATCAGCTGTGAGTACCGGACGTTCACCGGCCGACGGGCACGCGGGCGGCCGGCCGGTGGATCGTCGCGCCGTGGCCGTCAGATCTTGCGGATGACCGTGACGACCTTGCCCAGGATCTGGGCGTCGTTGCCGGGGATCGGCTCGAAGACCGGGTTGTGCGGCATCAGCCAGACGTCCTTGCCGGTGCGCTTGAAGGTCTTCACCGTGGCCTCACCGTCGATCATCGCCGCGACGATGTCGCCGTTCTCGGCGACGTTCTGCTGCCGCACCACCACCCAGTCGCCGTCGCAGATCGCCGCGTCGATCATGGATTGACCGACGACCTTCAGCAGGAACAGCGAACCGTCGCCGACCAGCTCGCGCGGCAGCGGGAAGACGTCCTCCACGGCCTGCTCGGCCAGGATCGGGCCACCGGCGGCGATGCGGCCGAGCACCGGAACGAAGGTGGGGACGGGACGATCGACGTCGACGCTGATCTCACCGTCGTCGACCGCGGCGACCGGCAAGCTGGTCACCGACCGCACCACTTCGTCCAGGCCCCTGACGTCCACGGCACGCGGGCGATTCGGGTCCCGGCGCAGGTAGCCCTTGCGTTCCAGGGCGCGCAGCTGATGGGCGACCGACGAGGTGGACGTGAGGCCGACGGCGTCACCGATCTCCCGGATGCTCGGCGGGTAGCCGCGCTCGCTCACCGAGGTGCGGATCACCTCGAGCACTTTGCGCTGACGCACGGTGAGATCCGCCCCGCTACCCGCCGCGTCGGCGCCGCTCTCGGTCTCGTCACCCGTGTCGTCCGTCTGCCTCACCGCAACCGCCCTTTCCTGCTGTGCCAGGCCGGTCCGCGCCCGGCATGTGTCTTCTCGGCCTGTCGTGTCTTCGGTCCTTCGAATCTAGTCCGGTAGCGCCGCTGGATCAAACATCTGTTCGACGCATGTCGGGTGTTCCTGCTGACTTTGTCGTCGCGGCGTGGTAGAAATCGAACACCAGTTCTTCGAACATGTGAGCGAATGAGCGCGGAACGCGTGTTCGAACGGCTCGACCGGCAACGGAGCACCCACTACGGAGGTTTGTCCGATGAGCACTGCGATCAGCCATGTCACCCCTTCGATCGCTGCGGCGGAGGCCGAAGCCGAGCGCCGCGTCGCCGATCCGGCCCCGGCGCAGGATGATCTCGGGTACGAGACTGCTCGGCGGCTGCTGTGCGGCGGTGCGCGCCCGCGCACGCTGACGCCCGCGCATCGATCAGCGGTCGATCGGCGCCCACCCGGCGCGCGTCCCGGTACGGGCATGCTCGCTTATGACCGAAGCGTAAGCACTTTCGCGCGGCGTCGTCCTCGTGGCGAACATCCCATGCGCCGGGTCGAGCAGGCGCAGATCGGGTTCGCCGCCCTCGCCGTCGCCGCCCTGCTCACCGCTTCGACGGTGGTGGGCTTGATCGCTTTGTCACATGTGCGCGCGGGTGAATGGGGCGGTGGGTCCGGCCGGCCGGTGCCGGCCGTGGTGGATGGCCCGAGCGTGCCGATGGACGGCAATTCGCGCTGAGCGCAAGGGAAATCGGCCACCCTGGGCGGCCGGAATTGTTGATCGAAAACTAGAACGTGTTGCTACCGTGCTGAAAACATGATCCGGGCGACGCCGCCCGAACGATGTCGGGACTTCTCAGCACATGACACTCCTTACCGCAGGGCGCTCGGTTCGCGTCTTCACCCGCCTTGCCGCCTTGTCCTTCTGCCTGGTCTTCGGGCTCGGCGCGGCAGCCATCGCCAGGGCGGAGCCCGCCTACGCGGCGTATCTCGATCTCCCGTCCGTCAATGGCGACGGTGCGGGGCCGGGTGGACTCGATCCGCTGCTCCCACTGAGCGAATTCGACCTAGCGGAGGCGTTGCGGCAGGCACGGGCCGACGGAGTGCCGCCGCGCAGATACGCGACGCTGCTGCACCAGTACTGGCTGGTGGTCGCCACCCGCAACGCCGACATCGACCTGGCGGCCTGGGATCCCGGTCGGGGCCCGCGCCCGAACGAACGCACTTTCAATCAGGTGTACGTCAACTATCTGCGGCTGGCCACCCAGCACCCGGAGTTCTTCTGGGCGGGACTCGCCGGCATCGCGGGCGGATCGTTCGCCTCCGGATTCTTCGACATGAGCGATGCGGGCGTCTTCCTGGACTTGCCCGGCATCCATCGACTCGGCGACACGGTCGCCGATCTCCTGCGCGCCACGCCACCGGAACTGGCGGCTGCGCTGCCGGAGGACATCCGGCTGTTCGCTACCGAGGGTTCTCGGCTGACCGCGGCGGACGTCGCCTGGTACCAGACACGCCTGATGATCATGCAGAAGCACATCTTCACGGATCTGGTGCCGATGCACGAGGCCTACGTCGCGCTCGGCATGCGCGGAATCGACGAGATGTACGCGGCCGGTGTGCTGGACGACGACATCCACGCCGCTTGGCGGTCGATCGACTCGGGCGCCCGGGACGGCTACATCGACGCGCTGGTCCGGATGACCGATCGGGAGCAGAACCACGTCGTGGCCGACCAGTGGGATGAGACGTCGGCGGGTCGTGCGCCGATCGGCCGCGTGCTCACCTATGTCAGCACCATCGCGGGTAAACCCGCTGTCCCGGGCGTTCGCGCGCCAGGCGTGTTCGCCCCGACGGTGGTGAGCGCCGAAGTCGGAGGCCGCGGCCTCGCGCTGCGCGTCCCGTTGCCCGGCTTCAACTGGGCCGACCGCGACACCCGATGGAACTACATCACCGGTGACCTGGTGCCCCGCCACATCGATATGGAGACCGATCCTGTCTCGGCCGGCGCCGTCCTCGGCGAGGCGTTCTGGAACAAGCTGGCGCGCGGTCGCCTGGCCGCCCGCTTACCGGAGCTGCTCGCGGACCTGACCGCGCACTGGCAGATCTCCGGATAACCGAGCAGCGTCCGATAGCCGGGGTGAGTGCGACAAACCGGAAACTCGGACGGGTATCCTCGAAGTGTTATGCAGGTATTCCGCGTGTCGCACGAGGAATACCTGGTGCCGGGGTATAGACCTCTGTACACGGGCTCGCCGGACCGATCGCCGCGATCGGTGCTCGGTCCGGACGCGAGCACGCGCATCGACGAAGGATTTCTCGGATGCATTGCCCGTACTGCCGACACCCCGACTCTCGGGTGGTGGATTCGCGCGAGGCCGACGAAGGCGCGGCCATCCGTCGCCGTCGCGCCTGCCCGCAATGTGGGCGGCGGTTCACCACGGTGGAGACGGCCATTCTGTCGGTGGTCAAGCGTAGCGGCGTCACCGAGCCGTTCAGCCGTGAGAAGGTCATCCGGGGTGTGCGCCGGGCCTGCCAAGGCCGTGAGGTCGATGACGACGCGCTGAACCTGCTCGCCCAGCAGGTGGAAGACGCGGTGCGGGCGAAGGGTTCTCCCGAGGTGCCCAGTCACGAGGTGGGCTTGGCCATTCTCGGCCCGCTGCGGGATCTGGACGAGGTGGCCTACCTGCGCTTCGCCTCGGTCTACCGATCGTTCACCTCGGCCGACGACTTCGAACGCGAGATCAGGGAGATGCGCAGGGCGCGTGCGGAAGCGTTGTCGGCCGCCGACTGACTCAGCGTCGCACAGCGGCGATCGCCTTCTCGATTCGCTTGGCCGACACCGGAAATGGGGTGCCGAGCTTCTGCGCGAACAGGCTGACCCGGAATTCCTCGATCATCCACCAGATCTCGGTGACCGCGGGCGCATGCTTGCGGTTCTCCGGTAGCGACGCGACCAGGCGCTCGTAGGCGGCCAGCGCCCGATCGAGTTCGGCCATGCCCTGCCGATCGCGAACGGCGGAGCCGGGCAGCGCCTCCAGTCGCGCCACCGCGGCCTGGAGATAACGGGGCAGCTCACGCAGCCTCGTCGCGCCCGTCTCGGAGACGAAGCCGCGGAACACCAGGTTGTCGAGCTGATGACGGACGTCATCGGCGATGTCGCGCTCGCTCGTTCGCTCCAGCGCCGCTGAGACTTGGTGTGCGCCGGCGAGGATCGGCACGACCAGGCGAACGAAACGAGCGACGGTAGCGGCGAAGTCGGGCCGGATCCGGGCGACGAGCGCGTCGAATTCCGCCGGGTCGTGCACCGGCCCGCCCGCGGCCGCGAGCAGTTCGTCGGCGGCGGCCGCGCGGCAGTCCTCGAGCAGCGCCTCCAGCGAGCCGTACGGATTCTGACTCAGGGCGAGGCGGTCCGCGGGCGACAGGCCCGCGGTGGCGGAGCGGACCGACGTCGGCAGTGCGTGCAGCAGCAACGCTCTGGTGCCGAGGCGCATGGCGGCGGCCTGCTCGGCGGGGGAGCTGAGAACCCGGAGCGCCACGCCGTCCTCTTCGGCGACGAGCGCGGGATATCCGGTGACGGTCTGGCCCGCCACCTCGCGCCGCACCGTCGGCGCGATGGTGCCGAGCGATTCGGAGGTCCACACCGTGGCCGGAGGGCGTTCCGCGCCCGCGGTGGCCCGGGCGACCGAGGCGGAGACCTGTTCGGCCAGCTGCGTTTTCAGCGCGGCGAGGCTCTTGCCGCGCGCGAGCGTGGCCCCGTCGCCGCCGACGGCCGCGAAGGTCATGCGCAGGTGGTCGGGCAGCGCGGCGATGTCGAAGTCGGTGGGGGCGATCGGAACCGAACCCAGCCGGGACAGCTCGCGCGCCAGCCCGGCGCGCAGCGGCTCCGCACGGGGGGTGAGCGCCGCCAAGGCGGCGGTCGCGAAATCGGGGGCGGGAACAACGCTGCGCCGCAAGGCCTTCGGCAACGTCTTGATCAGGGCGGCGGCCAGTTCGTCGCGCATGCCCGGCACCAGCCAGTCGAAACCGACGGCGCGAACGTGGGCGAGCTGTTCCACCGGTATACGCACGGTGACGCCGTCGTCCTCGTTGCCCGGTTCGAACTGGTAGGAGAGCGGGAAACTGAGTTCGCCCTGCCGCCAGGAGTCGGGGAACGCCGCCGGGTCCAGCGCGGCCGCGCCCTCGTTGACCACGGTGGCGGTGGAGAAGTCCAGCTGCGCCGGGTCCTCCCGGCCTGCGGCGCGCCACCAGCTGTCGAAGTGCCGCACCGACACGATGTCGGCAGGCAGGCGCTTGTCGTAGAACTCGAACAGCACCTCGTCGTCGACCAGGATGTCGCGGCGGCGGGCGCGGTGCTCCAGGTCGGCGACATCGTCCAGCAGCGCGCGATTGCGGTGGAAGAACTCGTGCCGGGTCTGCCACTCGCCCTGCACCAGGGCATGGCGGATGAACAACTCGCGTGACAGCTCCGGGTCGATGCGGCCGTAATCCACGGGCCTGCCGGTGACCAGTGGGATGCCGTACAACGTCACGCGTTCGTAGGCGCGCGCCGCGCCTCGCTTGGCCGACCAGTGTGGTTCGGAGTAGGTGCGCTTGACGAGGTCGCCCGCCAGTCGCTCGGCCCATTCGGGCTCGATCTTCGCGGCCATCCGGCCCCACAGCCGTGAGGTCTCGACCAGTTCGGCGGCCATCACCCAGCGGGGCGGCTTCTTGGCCAGCGACGAACCGGGGAAGATCATGAACTTGGCGTTGCGGGCGCCGAGGAACTCCCGGGTTTCGGCCTCGCGGACGCCGATGTGCGACAGCATGCCCGCCAGCAGCGCCTGATGGATGGATGTGGCATCCCAGGGGAGTCCGTCGTCCACGATGGCCGCGGTGGCGGACCTGCCACGTTCGGAGCCCGCGCGTAAGTCGCCACCGCGACCCCTGCGTGACCCGTTGCCGGACTTGCGATCCGGTGCCGCCGCTTCGGTTCGGTCCGGTTTCGCGCCGTCCTCCGCGTGCTCCGCGCGCGTCGACCAGCCGAGGCCCCTGGTGATGGTGCGCAGCTGCCCGTGCAGATCCTGCCACTCCCGGATCCGCAGGTAGTGCAGGAACTCCTCCCGGCACAGACGGCGGAACTGATTGGACGACAACGACTTGCGCTGTCCGCCGAGATATTCCCACAGTCGCAGGTAGGCCAGGAAATCGGAGCCGTCGACGGTGAACCGCGCGTGCTTGGCGTCGGCGGCCTGCTGCTGATCGGCGGGCCGCTCGCGGACGTCCTGGATCGACAGCGCCGCGACGATGACCAGCACGTCGGCCAGGCACCCGGTGCGCTGCGCCTCCACCAGCATCCGCGCCATCCTGGGATCGACGGGGAGCTGGGCCATCTCGCGGCCGATCGGCGTCAGCGACAGTGCGGCGTCGTCGCCACTCGCTCTGGCCCCGCCGTCCCGCCGCGCGAGGGCGCCGAGCTCCTCGAGCAGGGCGACGCCGTCGCGGATGGCGCGGCGGTCCGGCGCCTCCACGAACGGGAAGTTCTCGATGTCACCGAGGCCGAGCGCGGTCATCTGCAGGATCACCGCGGCGAGGTTGGTGCGCAGGATCTCCGGATCGGTGAAGGTGGGCCGGGATTCGAAGTCGTCTTCCGAATACAGGCGGATGCAGATGCCGTCGGCGACGCGACCGCAACGTCCGGATCGCTGCCGCGCCGATGCCTGGGACACTGGTTCGATCGGCAGCCGTTGCACTTTGGTGCGCATGGAATAGCGCGAGATCCGCGCGGTGCCCGGGTCGACGACGTATCGGATCCCCGGCACCGTGAGCGAGGTCTCCGCGACGTTCGTCGCGAGCACCACCCGGCGGCCGGTGTGCGGGGCGAACACGCGGTGCTGCTCGGCGGTGGACAGCCGGGCGTACAGCGGAAGGATCTCGGTGCGCGGCAGCTTCAGATCGCGCAGCGCGTCCGCGGTGTCGCGGATCTCGCGTTCGCCGGACAGGAATACCAGCACGTCGCCGTCGCCCGCGGCGAACAGTTCGGTCACCGCGTCACCGATGGCGTCCACCGGGTCCCGGTCGACGATGCGGGTGTCTTCGTCGTCTTCGTCCTCGGCGGCGCTCGGCAGCTCCAGCGCGAGCGGCCGGTAGCGGATCTCCACCGGGTACGAGCGCCCGGAGACCTCGACGATCGGTGCTGGCGTGCCCTGTTCGTCCGCGAAATGCCGGGCGAACAGCTCGGGATCGATGGTCGCCGAGGTGATGATCACCTTGAGGTCGGGCCTGCGGGGCAGCAGCTGTTTGAGGTAGCCGAGCAGGAAGTCGATGTTGAGACTGCGTTCGTGCGCCTCATCGATGATGATCGTGTCGTAGCGGCGCAGCAGCCGGTCGCGCTGGATCTCCGCGAGCAGGATGCCGTCGGTCATCAACTTGACCAGAGTGGTTTCGGAGGCGTGGTCGGTGAACCGCACCGTGTAGCCGACCACGTCGCCGAGTTCGGTGCCCAGCTCCTCGGCGATGCGCTCGGCTACGGTGCGCGCGGCGAGCCTGCGGGGCTGGGTGTGCCCGATGGTGCCACGGATGCCGCGGCCGAGTTCGAGGCAGATCTTCGGGATCTGGGTGGTCTTGCCGGAGCCGGTCTCGCCCGCGACGATGACCACCTGGTGCGCGGCGATGGCCGCGGCGATGTCCTCGCGGCGCGCGGTGACCGGTAGCTGCTCCGGGTAGCGGATCTCCGGCACCGCGGCGCGCCGCGCTTCGACGCACAGTTCGGCCGCTGTGATCTCGGTCTCCACCTCGCCCAGGTCGCCGCCGCGCGCTTTGTCGAGCCTGCGCCGCAACCGGTGTTCGTCGCGAAGGGAGAGATTCGCCAGGCGGGTGCGAAGGTCGCGGAGATCGGTGGCGGCTGTCCTGGTCATTGCATCGACCAGCCTAGCGAAATCCGCCAGCGAATTTTTCCACCAGGCGGTGCGTCCGGTAGCCGAGTAAGCCAGAGGTGTGCGATCGGCGCGGTGTCCCGCCCGGATATGCGCGGTTCAGCGCCGATGCGCGCGGTGCTTGCGTCCGGTTCGCGGAGCGGCCGCGGTGTTCGGAGGTATGGACCGTGGCCGGGGAACCGGTAAAGGTGGAAGACATGAACGCGCTATGGCATGGCTTCGCCGACATGGGCGCCGTCGAGCGGGACGGAGCGTTCGTGGTCGCCCGCGGGGAGGGCGCCTACGTCTTCGACCGGGCGGGCAACCGCTACCTGGACGCCACCGCGGGCCTGTGGTTCGCCAACGTGGGCCACGGGCGCGCCGAGATCGCCGACGCGGTGGCCGCCCAGCTGCGCACGATCGCGCACTACTCCAATTTCGGCGACATCACCGAGCCCGCCACCCAGGAACTCGCCGAGCGGCTCGCCGGGCTCGCGCCGGTCCCCGGGAGCAAGATCTTCTTCACCTCGGGCGGCTCCGACTCCGTCGACACCGCGACCAAGCTCGCCCGCCGCTACTGGCACGAACTAGGGCAGCCGGGCAAGACGATCATGGTCGGGCGGCGGATGGCCTATCACGGCATGCACGTGGGCGGCACCGCGCTCGGTGGCCTACCGGGAAACCGCGAAGGCTACGGCGAGCTGATGCCCGCGGCGCGCACCGTGGCATGGGACGACGCGAAAGCACTGCTCGCCCTCATCGAGGAGGTCGGCGCCGAGCGGATCGCCGCGTTCTTCTGCGAACCCGTCATCGGCGCGGGCGGTGTGTATCCGCCACCGGCGGGTTACCTCGCCGAGGTGCGCCGGATCTGCCGCGACCACGACATCCTGTTCGTCGCCGACGAAGTGGTCACGGGTTTCGGCCGCATCGGCGGAGCGTGGTTCGCCTCGTCCCGGCTCGCGCTGGAACCCGATCTGATGACCACCGCGAAGGGACTGACCTCCGGATATCTCCCGATGGGCGCGGTATTCGCCGCCCCGCGCGTGGCGGAGCCGTTCTTCGCCGGCGGCGTCTGGTGGCGGCACGGCTACACCTACGGCGGCCACGCGGGCGCGGCGGCCGCCGCGCTGGCGAATCTCGACATCGTCGAGCGGGAAGACCTGCTCGCGGCCGCTCTGCGCCTGGAATCCAGCCTGCACGATCAGCTGTCGGTGCTCGCCGAACACCCCAGGGTCGCCGAGGTGCGCAGCGGATTCGGCGCCGTCGCGGCCATCCAGCTCGCCGATCCCGCCGAAGGGCCGCGACTGGTCAAGACGTTGCGCGCGCACGGCATCTCCGGTCGCGCCGCGGGCCAAGGAGCCATGCAGGTCTCCCCGGCCTTCGTCATGACCGACGACCAGGTCGCCGAGCTCGTCGAGGGATTCACCCGCGCGTTGAACGATGCGTGACGTCAGAGGTCACGGCTCATGAAGACGCTGTGCGGATCAGGGCGGTAGTCACCGAATGGCGCGCAGAGGGCGAAGCCGTGGGCGGCGTAGAGCCGTCGTGCGGGCCGGAAGAAATCATGAGCACCCGTCTCGAGGCTGAGGCTGCGGTAGCGGCGCGCGGTGGCCTCGGCGAGCAGATGACGCAGCAGCGTGGTCGCGATACCGCGGCGTTGATGCGTCGCGGCGGTGCGCATGGATTTGATCTCGGCGTGGTCGTCGTCGAGGCGCTTCACCGCGGCGCATCCGGCGAGGGCCGCACCATCCCATGCGGTCCAGAACGTGACGTCCGGATGACGCAGCGCCGCCAGGTCCAACGCGTGCATGCTCTCGGCGGGCGAGTGCGCGGCCATCTCGGCGAGGTGCTCGGTGAGCAGTGCCGCGACCTCCGGGCCGGTGCGGTCGTCGACGACGATGCGCAGACCGTCGCGCTCGATCTCGGTGACGTGGTTGCCGGCCTGGTGGGGCATGACTCCATCATGGCGGGTCGCTCGGTTCCACCCGCATCCCGCCGCTGACTCGGCACCTCGCCGAGGCCGCACCCGAGCGTTCCCCGGGCGGCCTCGAATGAAGGACCGTCGCGCGGAGCCGTTCTCCGCGACACGGCGGAGGACGCCGCGAAGTCGTCGCAACCACTGTCGTTCAACCGAATCCGCGATGCGACGCGCACGCCGGAACTCGGCAATGAGGGCATGCGATCGGAATGCTGAGGTATGGCTCCCTCAGCGTCGTACATGATGTGCGCGATTTGAAAATGACACCCCGAAGGCTCCGGGATGCGAGCATGGAAGGGCGACGACCGTGGTCGCCGTGCTGAGAGGTGGTGGGGTGTGGCGCAGTTCGTGCAGGAGTATGCCGTATTGCGGTGGACGATGGTGGCGGCGTTCGTGATCGCCGCGGGGATCGTGCTGTCGCGGGTGGCGGCGGCCGCGACGTCGTCGACCGGGTCCGTCGCGCAGACGCGGCCACCGTCGGACGCCTCGGCCGGGCACTCCGAATCCGATGCGGCCCACCTGGTGATGTGCCTGGTGATGCTCGGCATGCTGGTGTTTCCCTCGGGCGCGAGCCCGCATGCGGTGCGCGGCGTGCTGACGGCGATGGCCGTGGTGTTCGCCGGGTTGCTGACTATCCGTGCCGTGGAGCACGCCACCCAGGGGCGGCCATTGCCGATCGACCGGCTGGTACCGCTCGGCTACCACATCGTCGCCGCCGCGGCGATGCTCTACGCGATGTCCGGCCATACGGCTTCCGGCCATGTGGGCGGTCCGTCCACCGGACCGGCGCTCGTTCTCGCCGTGCTGTTCCTGCTCGACGCGCTTCTGGTGACCTTCACCGCCTGTACCGGCTGGACCCGGGCGCACGTGCCGGGGCCGCTGGGGCTGCTGGTGCGTTCCGGCGGCTGCGTCGCCGCCCTCACCGGTCCCGCGAAACCGTGGGCGGCGGTGCCGCATGTGGTGATGGACGCGGGCACCGCTTACATGCTCGTGGCCGTGATCATTCGTTGACCGTGACCAATCCGGTTTCCCGCGCATACCGAACCCCTGTGCATGCAGGCACGGGATTCGGCCACGAGCAACGAACACGGTTCTGCTTCACCCCATCGCTCCGGCGGTCCGGCGCGTGCGCGCGGGGAAACCGATGACCCGGCGCTCGCGTGCCCGCTGCCCACCGGCTACGACCGAGCAGGGGCGACCCGCGCGCGCCGTGAGCTCGCGGCGCTGCTCGCCGCCGCCGGCGCGGGCGATCGTGGCGCGTTCACCGAGTTCTATCAGCTGACCAGTCCGCGGGTGTTCGGGCTCGCGGTGCGAGTCCTGCGCAGTCATGCCGCCGCGGAGGAGGTGACCCAGGAGGTCTACCTCCAGGTCTGGTCGATGGCCGATCGTTACGATGCCACGCTGGCCGGTCCGGTCGGCTGGCTCATGATGCTCGCCCATCGCCGGGCGGTGGACCGGGTTCGCGCGGAGAGTTCGGCCACCAGCCGGGACCTCGTCTACGCGCATGAGCAGCTCGGTCGCGCCCACGATGTCGTCGCCGAATCGGTCACCCAGCGCATCGAGGAGCAACAGGTGGCCGGCTGCCTGGAGAGGTTGACCCCCACGCAGCGCGAAGCGATCGTGCTGGCCTACTACGGCGGGTGGACCTACCGGGAGGTCGCCGATCGTCTCTCGGTGCCGCTGCCCACGATCAAGACCCGCATCCGCGACGGGCTGAAACGATTGGAGCAATGTTTGTCCGGGGAAGGCAGCGATGGTTGACACCTCGCCGCGCTCGGAGGCGGACCTCATCGACCTTGCCTACCCCTGCGCGCTGGACGCGGTCGCCGATATCGAACGCAGGCACATCGATGCCCGTCTGGCGGCCGCTGACCCGGAGGTGCGCCAGGCGTTCTCCGACACCGTGTGGCAGGTGCGTGATGTCATGGGGCGGCTGGCCGTGCTCGGTGAGCTCGCGCCGCCGCCGGAGCTGGAACGCCGCATCCTGGCCGCGCTGCCCGACGAGCGCGCCGAGCGGTCGAGCACGCGGATCGCGTCGTGGCGGCGCTCGCTGCGCTGGGTGGCGCCGCTCGCGGCCGTCTTGTGCCTGGTGATCGGTGGCAGCGTGGTGACCGCGCAGCTCCTCGGCTCCCACTCGGACCCGGTCGCCGCCGATCGGGTGCACATGCGGACGGTGAACGGATCGTTCGCCGGGGGCGGGCTGCTCGTCGTCGACGCCTCACCCGAACTCGGACGCGCGGTCGTCGTCTTCGATCGGGTCGCTCCGCCGCCGTTGGGCCGGGTGTATCAGGTGTGGCTGGTCGGTTCCGACGGGCAACCGCGCTCGGCGGGATTGCTGAGCGACGTGCCGTCGGCCGAACGGCCGTTCGTCACCGGCTTCCGGTCCGGCGAAGTGCTGGCGGTGAGCGTCGAACCGGACGGCGGTTCGGACGCACCGAGCGGCGATCCGATCGTGGGCGTGACCCTGCCCTGAGCGGCGTCAGATCTCCACCGGCTGGTCCGCGGCGACTCGGCCGCCCAGATGCACCCAGCCGTCGGAGTCCCACCGGGTGAACATTTGCGAGCCTTTGCCCTGGGTGATGACCAGTCCCTTGCGCAGCAATGCCGTCAACGCCACGGCCGCGGCTCCGGTCGCCTCGTCCTCGGCGATGCCCATGGTCGGCGCGAACATGCGCGATCGCAGGGCGGCGCGATGCTCGTCGGTCCATGCCCACAGGTAATGCGGACCGCCGGGGAACTCCTCCGGCCGCAAGGTGGCCAGCTCCTCGGCGTCCTCCAGTTGATGGAAGGTGAACGTGGGCGCCCACTCGCCGCGAGCGGTGATCCAAGTCAATCCCTCGGTGAGCTCCACGGCCACCGGGCCCGCGGGGACGTCCAGTGTCCGCACCGGAATGCCCTGCGACGCGAACCACCACGCCGTCCCCACCGAGGGGTGCCCGGCGAACGGAAGTTCCATCGTGGGGGTGTAGATCCGCACCGCGGCGGTGCTGTCCACCGGCTCCTCGACGACCACGGTCTCGCTGTATCCGGCCTTGGCGGCCAGCGCCTGCCGATCGGCCGCGGCCACGTCGGCCGCTCGCGCGATACCGAGCTCGTTGCCGAACCGTCCGGCGGCGTCGGTGAACACTCGCACCACATCGACCTGTGTGCTCATGGTCGCCGAGCCTACTCGGATGCCGGGGACGCGAGCTGTAGCGCAGACCACAACGGAACGCGAAAGAGGCCCCCGCCGCAGAACAGGGGCCTCTTTCCCAGCGAGATCAGATCGCGGCCGCGGTGAGGGCCTCGGTCGACTGCACCGCCTGGCCGACACCGGCCACGATGGCGGCGGCGCGCAGCGATTCGAAGATCACCTCGCGGGATACGCCCGCTTCGCGCAACGTGTGCTCATGCGCCTCGAGGCAGTGCGCGCAACCGTTGATCGAGGAGACCGCGAACGACCACAGCTCGAAGTCGGCCTTATCGACGCCCGGCGTACCGATGATCTGCATGCGCAGCCCGGCCCGCAAGTCGTCGTAACGACCGCCGAGGAACGCCTTGCCCCGGTAGAACACGTTGTTCATGCCCATGATCGAGGCGGCGCCGAGCGCGGCGTTGTACGCCTCCGCCGACAGCACGTCGGCGGCTTCCTCGGCGATCTCGCGCAGCGTGGTCGTCGACCGGGTGGCGGCCGCCGACGCGAGCAGGGTGCCCCACAACTGCTGTTCGTTCAGCACCGTGGTGCGCGCGATGGACGACAGATTGAGCTTGAGGTCCTTGGCGTACTCGGGAAGGGAGTTCTTCAGGTTCTCAATGCTCATGCGACGATTCCTCTACTCGAAGCGATCCCGTGCGGGACCAGGTCGGTTCTCGATGGTGTGGGGTTGGGACGTACCCGGAAGTCCGGCTGCGACTGCGGTTTTCAGACGCTGGCGGACAGGAGTTCGCCCGCGTTGATCGTGGGGTCGCCCTTCTTCCAGTTGCAGGCGCACAGCTCGTCGGACTGCAGGGCGTCGAGCACGCGCAGCACCTCGTCGACGTTGCGGCCGACCGAACCCGCGGTCACGGAGACGAACTGGACCTCGTTGTTCGGGTCGACGATGAAGGTGGCGCGGTCGGCGACGCCGTCGGCGTTGAGCACACCGGTGGCTGCGGCCAGTTCCCGCTTGAGGTCCGAGAGCATGGGGAAGGGGAGGGCCTTGAGGTCCTCGTGCTGAGCGCGCCACTGGAAGTGCACGAACTCGTTGTCCACCGACGCGCCGAGCACCACGGCGTCCCGGTCCTCGAATTCGTCGTTGAGCTTGCCGAACGCGGCGATCTCCGTCGGGCACACGAAGGTGAAGTCCTTCGGCCAGAAGAAGACGATCCGCCACTTGCCCGCGTGGTCGTCGCTGGTGATCCTGGTGAAGTAGTCGTCGGGCTGCTGAGCGTCGACCTTCGACAGGTCACCGCCGATGACCGCGGTGAGGTTGTATGCCGGGAATTGGTCGCCGATGGTCAGCAGGGCCATGCTCGTCTCCTCGTCATTTGATTGCCAACTGTGTTCTGCGGTATTGCCGAACCGTTGCCGTGAAAGCAGGCCACCGACTCGGATCCAGCACTCACACCGCGGGTGAAAAGCTCATGGGCGATCTTGCCCAAGGGGCGGTAAAAGGTAAAGGTGATCAGTCGCACTACACTGATAGGGGTGACTGATCAGACTTATCAGCCCACCCTGTCACAGCTGCGTGCGTTCGTGGCGATCGCGGAATACCGCCATTTCGGCACCGCGGCTGCCCGTCTCGGTGTGAGTCAGCCCACGCTATCGCAGGCGCTCGCCGCCCTGGAACATGGGCTCGGGCTCCAGCTGATCGAACGCAGCACCCGGCGCGTGCTGGTGACCGCCGCCGGGATGCGGTTGCTGCCCAAGGCGATGGCGACGCTGGAGGCCGCCGACCGTTTCGTCGCGTCGGCCACCGGTGACGGGCTCGGCGGCACGCTGCGGATGGGTATCATCCCGACGGTCGCCCCCTATGTGCTGCCCGGGTTGCTGCCGGAATTGCGCAAGCGGCTGCCCGAACTGCGCCCGCAGATCATCGAGGACCAGACCGCCCGGCTGCTGGACGGGCTGCGCACCGGCGTGCTGGACGTCGCGCTGCTCGCGGTCCCCACCGAGATGCCGGGCCTGGTCGAGATTCCGCTGTACTCCGAGGAATTCGTGCTGGTCACGCCGCGCGGCCACGAACTGGCCGGGCGTGGCGACCTGGCGGCGTCGGTGCTGGACGCTCAGCCGCTGCTGCTGCTGGACGAGGGGCACTGCTTGCGCGATCAGACCTTGGAGGCGTGCCGCTCGGCCGATGTGCATCCCGCCGCCGTCGGCGACACCAGGGCCGCGTCCCTGTCCACCGTGGTCCAGTGCGTGGCCGGCGGGCTCGGTGTCACGCTGATCCCGCAGATGGCGGTCGCGGCGGAGACCGCGCGCGGCACGTTGGACGTGGCGCACTTCTCCGCTCCCGCACCCGGCCGCACCATCGGCCTGGTCTTTCGCACGTCCAGCGCCCGCGCCGACGATTACGAATACCTGGCCGCCATCATCCGTGCTCAGCGACCGATGTAGCTGCGTCGAACGCGCCGGCCGGGCACAGTGGAGACCGGTGAGAGGAGAGGCGAGTTGGCATCGGCGGCACTGGGAGAGGGGCGGCTCGGCCGCCTGTCCGGATCGGACCATGCGTTGTTCGTCTACGGCACCCTGCAGTTCCCCGAGGTGTTGACGACGCTGCTCGGGCGAGTGCCGTCGCTCGAACCGGCCGAGCTGACCGGGTGGCGCGCCGCCGCGCTGCCGCGGCGGTTGTATCCGGGACTGGTCGCCGCGGCGCACGGGCGCGCCCGCGGTGCCGTGCTGACTGGTCTCAGCGCGACGGAGTGGACGATTCTCGACGCGTTCGAGGACGACGAGTACGACCTGCGTCAAGTGCGCATCGAGGGCCGGAACGCTTTTGTGTGGACCTACGTCTGGACGGTCGCGGCGGACTCGGCGGACTGGGAACGGGACCGGTTCGCCGCCGAGCATCTCGCGCGTTTCGCCGTCCGGTCCGCGCGGTGGCGGCAGGACCCCGCGAGCTTCTCGGGCTCGGCTGGACCTGGGTGGCCGGATCCCCCGGGGTGAGGCCGTACGTGCGGCTGTTGCAATTCGAAGACGACCGGTCATATATTCAACGCATGGCACGACCGCGACGCAGCGAGGACACCCGGCGTCTTCTTGTCGAAGAGGGCGCCGCAGGGCTTCTGACCAACGGTTACCACGGCACGGGGATCAAACAGATCCTGGACAAGGTCGGTGTGCCGAAGGGCTCGTTCTACAACTACTTCGACAGTAAGGAGAGCTTCGGTCGCGCCATCATCGAGCACCATTCGGTCTGCGTACAGCGCAATCTGACCGAGGCGTTCGGCGCGGCGCCGGACCCGGTGAGCGGCTTGCGGGCGTTCTTCGGACGGCTGATGGACGATTTCGTCGCGGCGGATTTCACCGGCGGGTGCCTCATCGCGAATCTCGGGGGCGAGCTGGAAGGCAGTGAGCTGTTGCGGGAATCGCTGTCGGCGGCCTGGCGCGCGTGGCGCGATCGGGTCGCCGAGCAACTCACGCAGGCGCAACGCCTCGGCACGATCCGTGCCGACATCGAGGCCGTCGAACTGGCCGATCTCCTGCTCGAAGCCTGGGAAGGGGCGGTCATCAGGATGAAGATGGAGCGCACCCTCGCGCCGCTGCACAAGTGCCTCGATCGCCTGCTGGGCGATTACTTCCTGCCCTGATTCCAGGGGTCGCACCTGTCCGGCGTCTTCCGCTACCCCTTCCAAGACGACCGGTCGTATAGAAGAAAGGATCACTATGGTGAAGACCGTCATCGTGACCGGTTCCTCGAGCGGAATCGGTCGCGATATCGCACGGGCGTTCGTGGAACGCGGCGACAACGTGGTGCTCAACGGCCGAGACGCGGAAAAGCTGACCCGGGTGGCCGCCGCACTCGGCGCGCCGGAGCGTGTGGCTGCGGTCCCGGGCGATATCGGCGCCGCCACGACCGCGGCGACCCTGGTGCGCGTCGCGGTGGAGCGATTCGGTGGCGTGGACGTGCTGGTCAACAACGCGGGCATTTTCGGAGCCAAGCCGTTCGTCGAGGTGACCGAGCAAGATCTGGACGTCTATCTGAACGGCAACCTCAAGGGCACCTACTTCACCACGCAGGCCGTGGTGCGGCAGTTCCTGACGCAAGCCAGGGGCGGCAGCATCGTGAACATCGGCACCGTGCTGATCGATCACGCCCTCGCCGGGTTGCCCGCCACCGCGGCTTTGGTGAGCAAGGGCGGCATACACGCGTTGACCACCAGCCTCGCCGCTGAGCTCGCCGCCGAGGGCATCCGGGTCAACGCCGTCGCCCCCGGCATCATTCGCACACCGCTGTTCGGCGACGGCGACGAACCTGCGTCGGGCAGACTCGCGCTGTTGAACCGCATCGGCGAAGTCGCCGAAACGACGGCCGCGGTCTTGTATCTCGCCGACGCGGCCTTCACCACCGGACACATCCTCCCCGTCGACGGCGGGTTCATTTCTGGAAGGGCGGCCTGAAATGCCTTATGTGAACATCAAAGTCACCGACGAAGGCGTGACCCGCGAGCAGAAGGCGCGGCTGATCAAGGGTGTCACCGATCTGCCGCAGGACGTGCTCGGCAAATCGCCCGCGAGCACCTACGTCGTGATCGACGAGGTCGCGCTGTCGAACTGGGGCGTCGGCGGAGTCGACGTCGAGCAGTGGCGCGCGCAGCAGCGCTCCTGAACCAACCGGGACCAGCCGCCCGTCGACCCGGCGCGGCTCCGATCGGACACGAAACGCCGAATGTGCCGGTTCCGGATTCGGAACCGGCGCATTCAGGTGCCTTCGCCTAGACCCGCAGGGCGTGCGGTTCGATCGCGCCGCGCTCCAGCGCCCTGGCGTCGATGGTCTCGGGCTTGTAGGGCAGCAGCGCCAGGCGATCGGTCATCCCGCCGACCGGGTCGTCGATCTCCTCGACCAGGCCGAACAGGAACGACCACTCGTGTTCGTCGCTGCCGTAGTGCACCACGGTGCCGAACTGCTCGTGGAAACGCTGCCAGGACCGCTTCAGGGTCTCGTTGCGCCACATCGTCGCGCAGCCCGCCTGGGCGCACAGCACACCGCCGGGCGCGAGCAGCGCACGACATCGGGACAGGAACTCCGCCTCGTAGAGGCGATTGTGCTGCGCGTCCTCGACGCGCTCGTCCGGCAGGTCGATCACGATGACGTCGTAGCGGGTGCCCGCCCGCTCGGCCTCGGCCAGGAAGTCCCAGCCGTCGGCGTAATGGACCTTGATCGGCCCCTCACCCTCGACCGCGGCGGCCAGTTCATCCCTGCTGTAGCCGTAGGGCAGGTGCTCGGCGCACAGCTCGACCTCGAGCTGGTCGATGTCGACGTGGTCGACCAGGGTGGCGCCCGCGGCGACCGACATCTGGCTGGCGACGCCTTCCCCGGAGCCGATGATCAGCACCTTGTCCAGCTTCTCGGCCAGCACGAAGGCGGGGACCATCATCGCCTCGTGGTAGGTGACCTGGGAGAACTCGGTGGACTGGCGGTCGTCGTCGGAGAACAGGCTGATGCCCTGCTCGGTCCGCGCGATGATCATGTGCTGGAACGGGGTGTGGGTGTCGACGATCACGTCGTGCAGGTCCCAGATGCGGGTCAGGCCCGCGCCCACCGGCTCCTCGATCCGCTGGCTACCGTGTCCCCTGCGGATGACCTGCATCCGAACATCCTTGGGCGCCAGAGCGTCCCGCAGTAGCTCGACCGCCTTCGACGCGCCCGCGCCGATGCTGCCGCAAGTGAAGACGTCGACGAAGATGTCGCCGGACTCCGGATAGGTGTGAATCGAGGCGTGGGACTCCGACAACAGCGCGAGGACGGTCACCCCCTGCGGTTCGAACTTCTTGTGTACGACATCGCAGATGGTGACGCCCGCCGCGATCAGAGACTCACGCAACGCCGATTCGAGTCGTTCGAGATCGTCGCAGAGTGCTGCGTCGACACCACCGAACTCGGCCAGCACATGCCAACCGGTGAATTCCGCCGTCATGGGCAAACTCACTCTCGCTCAGCGCCCGAGACATGAACGGTCAAGGGCGGAAAACCATTGAAGGACACCGACGAATAGCTCGCGGTATAGGCGCCGGTGTCGAGGATTCGAACGCGATCACCGGCTCGCAACGTGGTCGGTAGGAGGACTCGCGTGCGTTGATACAGTACATCGTCGCCGTCGCAGGTCGGACCGGCCACCACCGCCTCGTCGACGGGGTCGCCGTCGCGATCGGTGACGAACCGGTAGGCGATGTACTCGTTCTCGGTCTCGGCCATGCCGTTGTAGCGGCCGATGTCGAGATACACCCAGCGCCGGCCGTCCGGCGCGGTGCGGACGCCGACGACCTCGGCGTGAATCGTGCCCGCCGAACCGACCAGTGCGCGGCCCGGTTCGACGACCAATCCGGTATTCCCGGAAAGGAATTCGGCCGCCGCGTGGTTCACCACCGCGACGATCTCGCCCAGCGCGGGCGCCGGGTCGGCGTAGGAGATCGGCAGCCCGCCGCCGATGTTCACCGAGCCGACCGCGATGTCCTTGTCGGCCAATGCCTCGGCGATCCGGCCCGCCTGCTCGATGCCGATCCGCCACGCGGTGGGATCCAGTTGCTGAGAGCCGACGTGGAAGTACGGTCCGGCGACGACCAGCCCGAGATCTCTGGCCCGGACCAACAGCCGGAACGCCTCGCCGGGGCTGCAGCCGAACTTCGTGCCGAATGGGGTGCGCGATTCCGGCGCCGAGGCGAGGAAGCGGCACTCCACCTCGGAGCCGGGCGCGTGCTCGGCGATGCGCAGCAGATCGTCCTCGGTGTCGAAGGCGAAGCGGCGCACCCCGAGGGCGTAGGCGCGGGCGATGTGCGCGGCCTTCTTGATCGGGTTGCCGTAGCACAGCCGCTCCGGCGCCACACCGAGTCCGAGGCAGAGGTCGATCTCGCCGATGCTGGCTACGTCGAATTCCGCGCCTTCCTCGTCCAGCAGGCGCACGATCTCCGGCACCGGGCTCGCCTTCACGGCGAAACGGATCCTCGTCGCGGCGCCCGTGCCTGCGGACAGGGCGGCCTGGAGCGCGCGGTAATTCTGGCGGACACGCTCGGGATGGATGACAAGATACGGCGATTCGGGCATAGTTGATCTTTCGCTTCGGCAGCGGGGGAGAGAGTATCAGCGGCCGCTACCCAGCAACGAATCCGTCCAAACCTGGATTCGCCCCATGGTGGCGCAACCCGCTCATCAGGCCGCGATGGAGCTGCTGACCTGCGGGAACAGGGGGCCGGTAGGCGATGCGGGCTCAGCCGGCGGACACGGTGACGTCGTCGAAGACGACCTCGCCCGCGGCGTCGGACTCGGCCAGATCGACCACCGCGTCGATCGACCAGCCGTGGTCGCCCGCCGGGTCCTCCAGCACCTGCCGCACATGCCAGAATCCGGGTCTTCGTTCCACTTGGAACAGTTGCGGTCCCCTGGCGTCGGGTCCGGTGCCGATGCGCTCGTATTCCGCGTAGTAGTCCGCGAGTGCCTCGGCCCAGTCCGGGCCGGGACCGAGCGCCGCCAGCTCGTCCCAGCGTCGCAGCGCGGCCAGTTCGACCCGGCGGAACATCGCGTTGCGGACCATCACCCGGAACGCGCGTTCGTTGGCGGAGATCGGGCGCACGGTTTCGGCGCCGAACGCGATCTGGTCGGCGTCGGTCTCCGCGCCCGGGTTGGTCAGTTGCTCCCATTCGTCGAGCAGGCTCGAATCGACTTGGCGCACAAGCTCTCCGAGCCACTCGGTGATGTCGTCGAGTTCTTCGGTGCGCGCCGACTCCGGCACGGTGCGCCGCAGCGCGCGATAGGCGTCGGCGAGGTAGCGCAGCACCACGCCCTCGGATCGGGCCAGCTCGTAGAAGGAGATCAGCTCGGCGAAGGTCATGGCGCGCTCGATCATGTCGCGCACCACCGACTTCGGCGCGGGCGCGAACTCCGACACCCACGGGTGTCCGGCGCGGTAGGTCTCGAAGGCCGGTTCGATCAGTTCGGCCAGCGGCTTGGGCCAGGTCACCTCTTCGAGCAGTTCCATCCGCTCGTCGTAGTCGATGCCGTCGGCCTTCATCTCCGCGATGGCCTCGCCGCGCGCCTTGTGCTGCTGGGCCATCAGCAGCTGGCGCGGATCCTCCAACGTGGATTCGATGAGCGACACCACGTCGAGGGTATAACTCGGGGACTGTTTGTCCAGCAACTCCAGCGCGGCCAGCGCGAACGGCGACAGCGGCTGGTCGAGGGCGAAGTCACGCTGCAGGTCGACGGTCAGTCGGGCGCGGCGGCCCTGCGCGTCGGGTTCGGGCAGTTGCTGCACCACCCCGGCGTCGCGCAGCGCCCGATACAGCCGGATGGCGCGCAGAATGTGCCTGCGCTGGGCGGGCCGCGGCTCGTGGTTGTCTTCGAGCAGATGGCGCATGGCGGTGAAGCAGTTACCCGGCCTGGCGATCACATTCAGCAGCATGGCGTTGGTGACCGTGAAACGCGACACCATCGGCTCCGGCTGCGCGGCGACCAAGCGGTCGAAGGTCTCCTCACTCCAGGAGACGAAGCCTTCCGGCGGTTTGCGCCGCTGCACCTTGCGCTGCTTTTTGGGATCGTCGCCCGCCTTGGCCAGCAGCCGAGTGTTCTCCACCTCGTGCTCCGGAGCCTGCACGACGACGGTGCCCATGGTGTCGTAACCCGCCCGGCCCGCGCGGCCCGCGATCTGGTGGAACTCCCGCGCCTTGAGCCTGCGTGTGCGCACGCCGTCGAATTTGGTCAGCCCGGTGAGCAGCACCGTGCGAATGGGCACGTTGATGCCGACGCCGAGGGTGTCGGTGCCGCAGACCACCTTCAGCAGGCCGTCCTGGGCCAGACGCTCCACCAGTCGCCGGTACTTCGGCAGCATGCCCGCGTGATGTACGCCGATGCCGTGCCGGATCAGCCGCGACAGCGTCTTGCCGAATCCGGCGGCGAACCGGAATTCGCCCAGCGCGTCGGCGATCGCGTCCTTCTCGGCGCGCGTCGCGAAATTCACACTCGTCAGCGCCTGCGCGCGTTCGAGCGCGGCGGCCTGCGTGAAGTGCACGACGTACACCGGAGCCTGGTGGGTGGTGACCAGCTCTTCGAGCGTCTCGGTGATCGGGGTGCGGGCATAGGAGAAGCTCAGCGGCACGGGGCGCTCGGTGCCAGCGACGATCGCGGTGGAGCGGCCGGTCCGGCGCTCCAGGTCACGGGCGAAAAAATCGACCTCCCCGAGGGTGGCCGACATGAGCAGGAACTGGGCGCGGGGTAGTTCCAGCAGCGGGACCTGCCAGGCCCACCCCCGGTCGGGGTCGGCGTAGAAGTGGAATTCGTCCATCACCACTTGGCCGACGGCGGCGTCCGCGCCTTCGCGCAGCGCCAGATTGGCCAGGATCTCCGCGGTCGCGCAGATGATCGGCGCGTCCGGATTCACCGCGGCGTCGCCGGTGACCATGCCGACGCGTTCGGCGCCGAATACCTCGCAGAGGGCGAAGAATTTCTCGCTCACCAGCGCCTTGATCGGAGCGGTGTAGTACGTGCGCAGGCCCTGGGTGAGGGCGAACAGATGCGCGCCGACCGCGACGAGTGACTTTCCGGAACCGGTTGGGGTGGCGAGGATGACGTTGGATCCGGATGCCAGCTCGAGCAGCGCCTCGTCCTGCGCGGGGTAGAGCGGGGTGCCCTGCTCGGCGGCCCAGATGCCGAACGACTCGTAGAGCGCGTCGGCGTCGGTCCCCGGGATGTCGAGCAGTTCGGTCAGATCCACTCCGACAACCCTACGGCCTCGCCCGTGAGCATGTTTGCAGGGGCGATCGGGACCAAGCGGCCGGGCGGATCAGTCCTGTTCGCCCTCGTCGTCGCCGGTGTAACGGCCTTGCTCGGCGAGAAATCGCTCGAATTCGGCGCCCAGCTCCTCGCCGCTCGGCAACTCGCCGTCACCGACCAGCAGGCTCGACTGGCGTTCCTGCGCGGTGACGAAGCTGTCGTACTGCCGCTCCAGCGCGTGCACGACGGTCTCCACCTCGGCATTGCCCGCGATGTGCTCGTTGACCTGTTCGCGTACCCGGGCGGCGGCCTCGCCGAGCGCGGCCAGCGGGAACTCCAGGCCCGCGTTGTCGGCGACGTTCTCCAGCAGCGTCTGCGCGGCCTCCGGGTATGCGGTCTGTGCCAGGTAGTGCGGCACGTGCACCGAGAAGCCGACCGACTCGTGACCGTGCTGCGCCATGCGGAATTCCAGCAGCGACGACGCGCTGCCAGGAACCTGCAGCTCGCCCGGCCACCGCTGGTGCTCGGAGATCAGGTCGCGGTTGGAGGAGTGCGCGGTCACGCCCAGCGGGCGAGTGTGCGGAATCGCCATCGGGATGGCGCTCAGGCCGATGCTGCGCCGCACGCCCAGCTGGTCGGCGAGCAGCCGCACCGCGGTGGTGAACTTCTCCCAGCGTAGGTCCGGCTCCAGACCCGCGAGCAACAGGAACGGGGTCCCCGCGGTGTCGCGCAATGCCCAGAGGTTGAGTTCCGGCTCGGCGTAATCGGAGAAATGATCGGTCTTGAACGTCATGAGCGGGCGCCGCGACCGGTAGTCCAGCAGCTCGTCCACGTCGAACGAGGCGACCAATTCGCTTTCGAGGCTTTCGCGCAGGTGCGTGGTCGCCAACCGCACCGCGTGCCCGGCGTCGGTGAAGCCTTCCAGTCCGTGTACCAGGACCGGGCCCGCGCCGTCGGCGGATGACAGCTGCGGAGCGGGGAACTCCAGTTCGTACATTCGCGACTCGTAGTCCATCGCGTACTCCTTCCTGCGCGGCTCCTGCGGCCCGGACGCGTGCCTCACGCGCCAGTGTGGTTGCCTGCCCGATCGTTCGCCACTCCTGGTGGTGCGAGACGAGCAGTCGTCCGAACCGGGGACCACTGTCCATTGTCCCCCATGCCGTCGCGGTCGCCGCGCACGGCCGGACACCGACCCGTACTTCCAGCCAACAGCATCGGTGGGCCACGCATTCCCGGCCCGGCGGCGTGGCATCGCCGACCGGACACGAGGAGTTTGGCACAGTGGGGATGTGACCGTGGCGGATTCGAGGCACGTGCGGCTGGGCCGGGTGGCACCCGTTGTCTGCGCGGTGCTGCTCGCAGGATGCGGGTCGACGGTACCGGGGCGCCCGGTCTTGTCGGCGCCGACCGCGGTGACCCGGCACGTCAGCGCGGAACTGCCGACACTGCTACCGGATCCGAACCAGTTCCCACCGCCGTACGCGGCGGTGGTGCTGCCCCAGGACGCCGTGGCTCGAGCGGCGGGCGACCTGGACGGCATGGGCCGCGGTGCGAACGTCCAGCCCAGCCGGTGCGTGCCGCCGAACCACGACTTCGGGCCCGATCGCACCGCGATGGCGGTCGGCACGGACGACGCGACCCGCGCCACGCTGACCGTCGAATTGACCCGCAGCGGCGAGCCGCTGGCCGCCCTGCGCGCCCGGCTGGAGCAGTGCGGATCGGTGCGGGTCAACCGAGCGGGCGCCGCTACCACCGTGACATCCGAGTTGGACTCGCCGCCGCCGATCGACGCCGACGACACCCTCTCGCTGCGCAGGACAGTGCGGCCGGAGTCGGGAGGCGCCCGGCTGACCCAAACCATGCGCACGCACGTCGCGCAGGCGGGGGACGTGCGAATCTCGGTGACCTACATGTCGTTCGCCGGGGGCGAACCGGATACCCCCGCGCTGGATGCGCTGTTCGCCACGGCGGTGCGCAAGGTGCGCGAGAGGTAGCGCGGGCGGCACGGTAGCAGGCGCCTCCGACACGAATCGCGATACCGCCGTCGTGTCGGTCGAGTCGTGCACAGCGCGAAGCGGATTCCCCAGGGCGGCGGAATCGCCAGGTCGGCGTCGAAGACCGGAGGCCACCGAGCCGCATGGTCGAAGCATGACCACTTCCGCGAACCCGTTTCGAGCCCCCGAACCGGTCGATGCCGGACATGCAGGCATGGACGACGAATCGCGGCCGGATTCCGGCCGCAACCATCCATCGAGGTGCGGCGGTCGCTCCGACACCGCGCCACGCGCCGTTCCCGCAGCGATCGCCGCGCCGCACTCGCGTTCGCGCGCGGCGGAGGACGGAACAGGCGAGTGGACTCCCGGCGGTCGATCTCGGCACGCTCGATGCGGCGAAGATGCTCCGCAGTTCCATGGTGCTCCGGAACATGTTGTGTGCGTGGAGGATCCGGCGGAGTTGATTGCCGCGGTGCCCGCGATGCTCGGATTCACCCCGGAACGGTCGGTGGTCGTGCTCGTCCTGCGGCACGGGACGTCCGGCGGTGCGACGGTCGACGCGGTGGTGCGCTTCGATCTGGATTCGCCCGGTGGCCGCCGCGTGCGGGGTGCGACGCTGGCGGCCGCGGTCGCGCGAATCTGCGCGCACGACCAGGCGGCCGAGGTCATGGCCGTCGTCGTCGACGAACGCGCCGTGGAGCCCGGCGCCGACCGGTCGAGATGCGCGGCCGGACGATTCGACGCGCTGGTCGGCTCGCTCGGCAGGCGGCTGGCAGCGTGTGATATCTCGCTGGCCGGAGTATGGGCGGTGCGTGCGATCGCCGCCGGGCAGCGGTGGTGGACCTTGACGGGACCGCGGCGGCGCGGAGTGCTCCGTGATCCGGCGGCCTCTCTGGTGACGCTGACCCACGTGCTGGAAGGCAGGCCGATCCGCGGTTCGCGTTCCGAACTCACCGGTCTGGTCGCGCCCGATCCGCTCGCATGTGCCGAGGTGGCGGCGCACCTGCCGGACGCGCTCGCGCGCGCGGGCGAACGCTACGCACGGGCCGCGCGTCGCGGCGATCCGATCGGATACAGCAGGCAAGCGCTGGACTATGTGCTGTGGCAGATCGCCAACACCGCCTCGGGCGCGGCGCTGATGGCGCCCGAACTCGCGAAGATCACCGCCGCCCTGCGCGATCGGGCGGTCCGGGACACGATGTTCGCACTGGCCGTTGGCGACCACGCCGACGCGGCGGAGGCGGTGTGGACCGCGCTGACCCGCGCGCTGACCGGCGCGGATCGTGCCGAGGCCGCCGCACTGCTTGGCTACAGCGCCTACGTCCGTGGTGACGGACCACTGGCGGGCATCGCGCTGGAAGCCGCGCTGGAGGCGGATCGGGGGCATCCGATGGCGATGCTGCTCGACACCTCGCTGCGCCTGGGCATGCGCCCGGAACAGTTGCGTCGCCTCGCGCGCAGCGGCTACCGCACCGCCGCTGGTCTCGGTGTCGACCTCGAGGAGCCGACGCCGTGAGAACCGATGTTCTGCGTCGCGGTTCCAGGGCGGTAACGGGACGGCTATTTCGCGCTGTGCGCGCGGGAGCCGAGCGATCGGAGGAAAGCCCAAGCGTCGGTGACGATCTCGTCGAGATCGTTGTGCTCGGGACGCCAGCCCAGCTCGGTGACGGCGCGTTCACTGGACGCGATGAGCGTCGCCGGGTCGCCGGGACGACGGGGCGCGTCCTGCGCGGCGATCGGCAGGCCGGTGACGCGCTCGCAGGCCGAGATCACCTCGCGAACGGAGAATCCGGTGCCACTGCCGAGGTTGTAGATCCGGTGGGTGCCCGGCTCGGCGGTCGTCAAGGCCAGCAGATGGGCCTGAGCGAGGTCGCGGATGTGGATGTAGTCGCGGACCGCGGTCCCGTCGGGGGTGGGCCAATCGGTGCCGAAGACCGAGATCGCCTTGCGGTGCCCGGCCGCGACTTGCAGGACCAGCGGGATGAGATGCGTTTCCACCACTCGGTTCTCGCCCAGTCCGCCATAGGCGCCTGCGACGTTGAAGTACCGCAGGCTGGTCGCCGCCAGCCCGTGCGCGATCGCGTAGGAGGTGATGGCATGGTCGATGGCCAGCTTCGACGCGCCGTACGGGTTGGTCGGGCGGGTCGGGGCATCCTCGGTGATCGGCACCTGCTCCGGTTCCCCGTAGACCGCGGCGGTGGAGGAGAAGACCAGCCGCGGCGTTCCCGCGCGCCGCATCGCCTCCAGCAGCTCGAACGTCTTCACGACGTTGCCGTGCCAGTACTTCTCCGGCTGCTGCACCGACTCGCCGACCAGCGACTGCGCCGCGAAATGCAGAACAGCGTCGAAGGGTTCGGCGGCCAGCAGTTCCGGCGCGGCGACCGCCACGTCACCCTGGACGAACCGGGCGGCGGAGGGCACGCCCTCGGCATTGCCGGTGGACAGATCGTCGACCACGATCACCTCGTGGCCGGCTTCCAACAGAACTTGGGCGCAGACGCCGCCGACGTAGCCCGCGCCACCCGTGACGAGAAGTCTCACGTGTCAGGCCAGCTTCACCTGGACGGCGTGCGCCATCTCGTCGGGCAGTTCGAAGCCGTCGTGGCCGGGCACGGTGATGATCACCGAACCCTGCCTCGTCTCCACAGTGACGCGGGCGTCGGGCACCACGCCCGCCTCCCGCAGCCGGCCGATGACTTCGGGGTCGGTCTGGATGTGCTCGGCCAGCCTGCGCACGACGACGGCGTGCTGCTGGCCGTTCGGCAGATCCGACAGGCGCAGCAGCGTCTCGTCGGCGGCGACGGGCGGAATGATGCCCAGTTCGTCCAGGCCGGGAATGGGGTTGCCGTACGGGGAGGTGGTGGGGTGATTGAGCACCTCGACCAAACGGCGCTCGACGTCCTCGCTCATCACGTGCTCCCAGCGACAGGCCTCCGCGTGCACGTTCTGCCAGTCCAGGCCGATGATGTCGACCAGAAGCCGTTCGGCCAGCCGATGCTTGCGCATGACCGCGACCGCCATGCTGCGCCCCTTCTCGGTCAGTTCCAGATGACGGTCGCCGGCGACCAGCAGCAAACCGTCACGTTCCATGCGCGCGACGGTCTGGCTCACGGTGGGACCACTCTGTTCGAGGCGCTCGGCGATCCGGGCGCGCAGGGGCACCACGCCCTCCTCCTCGAGGTCGTAGATGGTACGGAGATACATCTCCGTGGTGTCGACCAGATCCTTCACCTGTTACCCCTTCGTCGGCACGAATTCTACCCACGCACGACGGCACCCCCGTGTGCCGGATCGTGTCGCTCCACGCTGCGCACGACATCTCCGGCGGCATTGCGGGAACGTGATCGGCGCACGGCAGGCGGCCGTGAGCATACTTTCTTGTATTTGTACTGCATAGGAACGTTTCGCGGGGTTCCTTGCTTCCCGCTAGCGTGGCGATCATGGCCACTGCACCGCGCGGCGAACCTCGAGCGCCGATTTCGCCCGGAACGAGCCGCCCCGCAACCGTCGTCTGGACCGAGCGGTTCCTGGATTACCGCTGGACTCCGGAGCACCCGATGCAGCCAGCGCGCCTGAAGTTCACCATGGCGCTGGCGGAGAGTCTCGGCTTGCTCGACGGCGTCGAAGTGCTCGAGCCCGCCGCCGCGGAACGCCCCGATCTGCTGCGCGTCCACACGCCCGACTACCTGGACGCGGTCGAACGCGCCGTGCCGCCGGTGGGTTCGCCTGCCGCTCCACCCTTCGGTCTCGGTTCCCCGGACAATCCGGTTTTTCCGCGAATGCACCAGGCGGCGTCCACGATCGTCGGCGGCACGCTGGCCGCGGCCAGGGAGATCGCGGAGGGCCGCACCAAGCGGGCGGTGAGCATCGGCGGCGGCATGCACCACGCGATGGCCGATTCGGCGGCGGGGTTCTGCGTGTACAACGACCCGGCGGTGGCCATTTCCTGGCTGCTGGACCACGGTTTCGACCGGATCGCCTACATCGACGTGGACGTGCACCACGGCGACGGCGTGCAACGGGCCTTCTACGCCGACCCCCGGGTACTGACCATCTCGCTGCACCAGCATCCGGCCACCCTGTGGCCCAACACCGGTTGGCCGGAGGAGATCGGCGTGGGGGCGGCGGAGGGCACGTCGATCAACCTGCCGTTGCTGCCGGGCACCCGGGACGCTCAGTGGCTGCGCGGGTTTCATGCCGTGGTCCCTGGCGCGGTGGAGGCATTCCGTCCGCAGATCGTGGTCAGCCAGTGCGGGGTGGACAGCCATCGGGAAGATCCGCTGGCCGACCTGGAACTCACCGTCGATGGACAGCGCGCGGCCTTCCGCGCCATGCGCGAACTCGCCGACCGCTATGCCGAAGGACGCTGGCTGGCCGTCGGTGGTGGCGGATACGGGTTGGTCCGGGTGGTGCCGCGGGCCTGGACCCACTTGCTGGCCACCGCGTTGGATCGCACCATCGATCCCGCGACGGCGATCCCGCAGGACTGGATCGACCTGATCGGCGCGGCGGTGCCGCGGGTGGACCCGCCGCGCACCATGGGCGACGGCGGTGACGTCGCCTACCGTCCATGGGACGGCCCCGGCGGCACCGGTGAGACCGGTGACGTACGGGTCGATCGCGCCCAACGTGCCGTCGACATGGCCGTGCTGGCCACCCGCCGAGCGACTTTCGGGTTGCTGGGTCTGGACCCGGAGGATCCTCGTGACTGACTTTCCCGACACCGCGGACACTCCCGCCATCCCGCCCCCGCCGCCGCAGCACTGGTTCGCCGACGTGCTCGCCTCCGACGGTGGCGTCGTACGACTGCGCCCGATCACTCCCGACGACGCCGAGCGGCTGCAGGAGTTCCACGGCGCGCTGTCGGACCGCACCAGGTATCTGCGGTATTTCGGCCCGTATCCCAGGATCTCGCCGAAGGACCTGTATCGCACCACGCATGTCGACTATCACGACCGGGTCGGACTGGTGCTGGAACTCGGCGAGGCGATCGTCGCGGTGGGCCGCTACGAGCTGCTGGAGCGGGACGGGCCGCGGGCGGCGGAGGTCGCGTTCGTGGTCGCCGACGGCCATCAAGGGCGCGGGCTGGGCTCGATCCTGCTGGAGCATCTGGCGGGCGCCGCCGCCGAGAACAAGATCGAGACCTTTGTCGCCGAGGTGCTCGCGGAGAACACCGTCATGGTGACGGTCTTCCGCGACGCGGGTTACCAGGTCGAGCGCAGCCGGGACGGGTCGGTCCTGCATCTCGAGTTCGCCATCGACCCCACCGAAGCGCTGCTGTCGGTGCGTGATTCGCGCGAACGGGCATCGGAGGCGCGCAGCGTGGGCAATCTGCTCACGCCGCGATCGGTGGCGGTGATCGGCGCCACCCCCGCGACCGGGCGGGTCGGCGGGGCGGTGCTGGCGAATCTGCTTTCGGGTCTGTTCCAGGGGCCGGTGTTCCCGGTGAACCCGAACCGCAAGTCGGTGCGCGGGGTGCGGGCGTACGCGACGGTCCGGGAGATTCCCGACGAGGTCGATCTCGCCGTGGTCGCGGTGCCGCCCGCGGCGATCGGCTCGGTGCTCGACGACTGCATGGCCAAAGGGGTCAAAGGCCTCGTCGTGCTGACCGCGGGTTTCGGTGAGACCGGCGCCGGGGGGTCGGCGGCCGAACGCGAACTCGTGGCGGCCGCTCGTGGGCACGGCATGCGCGTGGTCGGGCCGAGCGCGCTCGGCATCGCGAACACCGATCCGGCGGTCGCCATGAACGCGACCCTCGCCCCGGTGTTGCCCGGTCGCGGACGTATCGGTTTCTTCTGCCAGTCCGGGCCCTTGGGCGCGGCCATCCTCGGGGAGGCGGCCGCCCGCAATCTCGGTTTGTCGACGTTCGTGTCGGCCGGTAACCGTGCCGACGTCTCCGGCAACGACCTGCTGCAGTACTGGGACAGCGACTCGGACACCGATGTGGTGCTGCTGTACCTGGAAAGCTTCGGTAATCCGCGCAAGTTCTCCCGGATCGCGCGCCGGGTGGCCCGGACCAAGCCGATCGTCGCGGTGAGCAGCGGCCGCTCGGTCGCTCAGCCCGCGGGGGACATGGACCGGTCGATCGTGCGGGATCTGTTCGCCCAGGCCGGAATCGTCCAGGTCGACTCGATCTCCGAACTGTTCGACTGCGCCGCTCTGCTGGGCTATCAGCCGTTGCCGCGCGGCTCGCGGCTGGCGGTCGTCGGCAACAGCGCGGCGCTCAACTGGCTGGCCGTCGACGCGGCGCAGGGGGAGGGCCTCGAGGTCGGCGAGCCGGTCGACCTCGGCCCGCAGGCGACACCGGGCGCATATCTGGACGCCCTGGTCGCGGCGTTGCGCTCGGACGAGACGGACGCCCTGATCGTCGTATTCGCACCTCCGGTGCCGCTGCCGACCGCCGGTTTCGCCGACGCGATCCGAGCGGCGGCGGCAGCGGTGCCCGAGGCGAAGAAGCCGATCCTCACCACGTTCGTCGCCGAGCAAGGAATCCCGAACCTGCTCGCGGTGCGCGGTCCCGGAGCCACGGCGGCGCACGGCTCGATCCCGTCGTATCCGGATCCGGAACGCGCGGCACGAGCGCTGGCCCGGGTGCGGCGATACGCCGAATGGCGAACCAGGCCGGTCTCACCGGTGGTGCGGCCGGAGGGCATCGACACCGACCGCGCACGTCAATTGGTGGCCGATTGGATGGCCGATTCGGGCGGTCGGTGGCTCACCGATCTGGAAACGGTGGAACTGCTTGCCTGCTACGGCATCTCGGTGGTCGAGTTCCGCGAGGTACGCAACGCCGACGAAGCGGTCGCCGCCGCGGAAGAACTCGGCTATCCGGTAGCGGCCAAGGCGACCGGCGAATTGTGGCGGCGTAGACCGGATCTCACCGGCGTTCGGCTCGATCTGTGGCGTCCCGAAGCGGTGCGGCAGGGATACGCGGACTTGGCGGAGTTGTGCGGTGATCCGGTACTGCACATCCAGAAGATGGCCATCAAGGGTGTCGGCTGCATCCTGCGCGTCCAGGACGACCCATCGTTCGGCTCGGTGATCGAATTCGGCCTGTCCGGGCTGATCATCGAGTTGCTCGGCGACCGCGCCTATCGGGCACTGCCCTTGACCGCCGACGAGGCGACGGCCCTGATCGACGCGCCGCGAGCCGCACCGTTGCTGTCGGGTACGCCGGCGAGTCCCCGCGTGGACAAAGCGGCCCTCGCCGAACTGGCCCAGCGCATTTCGGCGCTGTTCGACGACCTGCCGGAGATGCGGGAACTGTCCTTCGATCCGGTGCTAGCCTCGCCGACATCGGCGGAGATCCTGTACGCACGCGCCCGGATCGGCCCGGAGCCCAGCCGTTTCGACACCGGTCCGCGCCGATTGGGTTGAGCCTCGGCGGTTCCGCCGGGCGAATTCGCTGCGCAGCACGCCCAGCCCGTCGCGTGGCACGGCTGAGCCGAACGCCGGCGCCGTGTCGGGGCGGCCGGCGCCGGACGATCAGCTGGCGTAGGCGCGGAGCCGGTCGGCCCGCTCACCCTTGCGCAGCTTCGCCATGACTTCACGCTCGATCTGACGCACCCGCTCGCGGGAAAGACCGAAGAGCTTGCCGATCTGGTCCAGCGTGCGCGGCTGGCCGTCGTCCAAGCCGAACCGCAGCCGGATGACCTGCTGTTCGCGCTCGTCCAGGGTGGCGAGCACGCTGCGCACATCGTGGTGCAGCAGACCGGCGATGACCGCGGACTCGGCCGAGGTGGCCTCGGAGTCCTCGATGAAATCGCCCAGCGGGGCCTCTTCGTCGTTACCGACCGGCATGTCCAGGCTCACCGGGTCGCGGCTGTGGTCGAGCAGATCGGAAATCTTGTCGACCGGGATGCCGGATTCGTTGGCCAGCTCCTCGTCGGTGGCCTCGCGGCCCAGCTGCTGATGCAGTTCGCGCTTGATCCTGGCCAGCTTGTTCACCTGCTCGACGAGGTGGACGGGAAGGCGGATGGTGCGGCTCTGGTCGGCCATGCCGCGAGTGATGGCCTGCCGGATCCACCAGGTGGCGTAGGTGGAGAACTTGAAGCCCTTGGCGTAGTCGAACTTCTCCATGGCGCGGATCAACCCGAGGTTGCCCTCTTGGATCAGGTCGAGCAGCGGCATGCCGCGGCCGGTGTACCGCTTGGCGAGCGAGACAACAAGGCGCAGGTTGGCTTCGAGCAGGTGAGACCTGGCGGCCTGACCGTCGCGCACGACGATCGCGAGATCACGCTTGCGGGACGCCGACAGTCGCTTGCCGGTTTCCAGCAGGTACTGCGCGTAGAGGCCCGCCTCGATGCGCTTGGCCAGCTCGACCTCGTCGGCAGCGGTGAGCAGCGCGGTGCGGCCGATTCCATTCAGGTACACACGTACCAAGTCGGCAGCAGGGCTCTGAGCGTCGAGGTCCGAATCGCTGGTGCGCACACGAGTGGTGGCGGGGCTTGTCATGACTTGCCTCCTGTCGGTGGTGTCTCACTCCGATAAACGGACCCGACAGGGAGAAAGTTCCCCGTTACGGCTGGCATAAACCGCTCTGAGCAGCGGTTTTCGCCCTTCTCGTCTGAGAAGTTCCTGAGAAGCGCCGCAGCGCGGGGACGATCCCCGGCCAGGACCTGCACCGGTCGGCGCGCGGCTGCCGTTGCCTCACACGGGCTTGATCAATCCGTGCCGTACCAGGCCGGTGACCACGGACAACGCGTCGGCGGCGAACTCGGCGCCCGCCGCATCGGATCCATGGGCGAGCGCCAGCAGTTCGATCAGGTCGTACAACGGCAGGCCGTCGGCGTGCATTCCCGCCAGCAGTGAGATCGTCGCCTCATCCACTTCGTGCTGCCAACGGGGGCCGTCGCCGCGATGCAGCCGCGCCACCTCCGGCGCCCATCCCTCGGCGTCGTGCAGATACACCCGCTCCAGCGCCGTCGCCCGGTCCACGACGAAACGTGAAGACCAGGCGAGATTTTCGTCGCCGGCGACGGCCCGCAACCAGGCCGAGCGCTCGAAATACCGGAAGGCCTCCTCGCCGAGCGGATCATCGAAGCCGTGGGTGAGGTCCTCGGCGAGCAATTCGGTCGGCCCATCGATGGCGCGCAGGTAGACGAACCCGAACCCGATGCCCGCCACGTCGGCTGCCTCGAAGGCGTCCAGCCAGCGCTCCGCGCGGGCCTGCGTGGCGGGATCGCGCGGGTCCGCGCCCGCGTCGCGCAACCAGGTGCCCACGTACAGGGCTGGGTCGGCCACGTCACGTTGCACCACCCAGGCGTCCACCCCGTGCGCGGGCAGCCAGGAGGAGACGCGCCCGCGCCAGTCCTCGTCGTCGACATGGACCCACGCGGCGAGCATCGCGGCGGTACCGCCGGGCGCCAGCAAGTCGGCGGCCTGCGAGATGACCAACTCGCTCGCGCCGTCCAGTGCGAGGCCGGAATCGCGATAGGTGTGCTCGACACGCCCCGGGCCCACCACGAACGGAGGATTGGCCACGACCTGGTCGAAGCGCCTGCCCCGCACCGGGTCGAACCAGGAGCCTTCCATCAGTTCGATGTCCAGCTCGTTGAGCGCGGCGGTGGCCTCGGCCAGCCACAATGCGCGGGGATTGACATCGGTGGCGGTCACGCGCCGCGCGTAGGAGGCGGCGTGCACCGCCTGCACGCCGCAGCCGGTGCCGAGGTCGAGCACCGTGCCGACCGGCCGGGTGGGTGTGGCGCGCAGCAGCGAGAGGGAAGCGTGGCCGACGCCGAGGACGTGATCCTCGGTCAATGTGCGCCTGCGCATCGAGTCGTCGAGGTCCGACAGCACCCACCGGGTGCCCGCGCCCGTGTCGAGCGGCCACAGGTCGAGCGCCGCACGCACCTCGTCGCCCTCGCGCTCCAGCAGGCCCGCGGCGACCGCGCGATCCATCTCGACCGGCGCCAGCGCCGCGGCCACCTCCCGCTCGGGCAGCGCGTCGCCGAGCAGCAGCAGACGGATGAGGGTGCCCAGCTCGCCTGCCGCGCGGGCAGCGCGGCGCACGGGTACCGGCTCCGACCGGCCCAGCGCCGCGTGCGCGTCGCCGAGCACCTCGAGCAGGGTGTCGGCGTCGTAGCCCACCCGGGTGAGCGCGGTCCGCAGATCCGGGCACAGCGCGGCGAGCAGCGATCCGGTGGTCGTCGATCGGTTCGTAGGCACACCGGTACTCTGCCACCGCGACCACCGGGCGTGGATCAGGTGCCCGCTGTGTTCCGTGGCGCCGCGCTGCCACCCCGGGCCGCCGCCGGAGTCGGTCAGACCCCGCTGGGGTCGCGTCCGGTGACGCAGTACAACGCGTCGCCGGGATCGCTCAGGACGATCCAGTGCTCGTGACGTTCCACCACGGTCGCACCGAGTGACTCGTGCCACGCGGCGGTGGCGTCGATGTCGGTGGCCGCCAGATCGACGTGCGCGCTGGTCGGGCGGTTCTCGCCGAGGCGCTGCAACAGCAGCTGCGCGGGCAGCTGCCGTTCCTCGGAGCGCAGCCGGGCGAACTCCGGCCGCCTGCCCGGTTGACGGGTCCAGCCGGTCAGCAGCGTCCAGAAGCGGGTCTCGACCTCGTGGTCGTCGGGGCCGATGTCGAGGCACACCTGGTCCAGGCGCGACAGCGCGCCGTCCGGAGCCCGGACGGCGGGCGCGGGCGTGCTGGTGGCGCGGCCGCTGGGAGTCAGGCAGAACGTCTGGCCGCCGGGGGATCGCAGCACGGCGTAGCCGGGATGGTTGGCGACCAGCTCCGCACCGAGGTCGAGCGCGGTGCGCACGGCGGAGGGGATGTCGTCGACGTCCAGGTCGAGGTGGACGCCGCCGAGGCCGGTCACCGCTTGCATCTTGACGCTCGCCGCGGCGAACAGCGCCGGGTCCGGCAACAGGGTGAGGAACTCGTCGTTCGCGCCACGCCGAGGGGAGAGCTCGGTGCCGGTGACCGTGGACCAGAACTTCGCGCAGTCATCGAAACGCTGCGCCGGGCGGTCCAGGAAGACCCAGATCCACCGAATCATGTTCGCTCCTGTCTTGTCCTTGTCGCCCGCAACAAACCGTGGCCGGTGATCGTGGTGCGTGAGGCCTCATGCGACCCTAGGGACGCGTGCCCGCCTTGTCGAGAAAATACCGGCGCCGCCATATTTGGCAGGAATTCAATGTTATGTGGCATTTCAGCCACTCGTTGCGTGAGCATGGTTCGGGCAGGCTCATCGGGTGACCGAACTGCAGACGCCGACTCCCGTTTCCCTGGCTACCGCGCCGCGCCGGCGCTTGCATCCGGCGTGGCTGGTCGCAGGCGTGGGCTTCATCGCCCTGCTGGGCGCCGCCGCGTTCCGTTCCGTGCCCAGCGTGCTGATGGACCCGTTGCACGAGGAGTTCGGCTGGTCGCACGGCACCATCGGGACGGCCGTTTCACTGAATCTGCTGCTATACGGCCTGATCTCGCCGTTCGCCGCCGCACTGATGGATCGCTTCGGCATCCGCAGGGTGGTGGCCTGCGCGCTGCTGCTGGTCGCCGCGGGCAGCGGGCTGACGGTGTTCATGTCCCGGCCGTGGCACCTCGTGCTGACCTGGGGCCTGCTGGTCGGTGTCGGCGTCGGGTCGATGTCCATGCCGTTCGTCGCCACGATCACCGGCCGGTGGTTCGTGCGGCAGCGCGGTCTGGTCACCGGCGTGCTCACCGCCGCGGGCGCGACCGGACAGTTGGTCTTCCTGCCGTTGGTGTCGGCGCTGGCGCACGCCCACGGCTGGCGGCTGCCGTCGCTGATCGTCGCGGGCGCGGCGCTGGCCGTGGCGCCGTTGGTGGTGCTGTTCATCCGGGACTATCCGAGCGACCTCGGTGTGCGAGCCTACGGCGCCGAGCCGGACAGCACGGCGGGCATGCGCGCGCCAGCCGCGGGCGGCGCGTCGCGCGCGCTCACGGTGCTCGGGACGATCGCGAGGCGTCCCGGATTCTGGCTGCTCGCAGGCGGTTTCGCGGTGTGCGGCGCGTCCACCAACGGGCTGGTCGGTACCCATTTCGTCAGTGCCGCGCACGATCACGGCATGCCGCCGACCGCCGCGGCGAGCCTGCTGGCCGTCGTCGGCGTCTTCGACGTGGCGGGCACCATCGCCTCGGGCTGGCTGACCGACCGGATCGATCCGCGGTACCTGCTGATCGGCTACTACACGCTGCGCGGTCTGTCGTTGCTGATCCTGCCCGCGCTGCTGGGTCCGGACACGCAACCGAGCCTGTGGGTGTTCATCGTCTTCTACGGCCTGGACTGGGTGGCCACGGTGCCGCCGACGGTCGTGCTGTGCCGCGAACTGTTCGGCGCCGACGGCCCCGTCGCGTTCGGCTGGGTGTTCGCCTCGCACCAGATCGGCTCGGCGGTGGCGGCCACCGGGGCGGGCGTGATCCGTGACCTGCAAGGCAGCTACGACCTCGCCTGGTACCTGGCGGGCGCTCTGTGCGGCGCTGCCGCCGTGATGTCGGCCGTCGTCCGCAGGCCTCCGGCAGCGGCGCGGTGAGCCGGTCTTCCCGGCGGACTCAGCCGTCGATGGCGTTGTGCGGACGCGACTCGATGGCCGTGCGCGGACGGTCCCACCTGCTGGGTTCGTCTTTGCGGCGTGGCGGGCGATCGTTGGCGATCAGCACCGCGATCCAGGGCAGCGGAATCGACGCGACGATGATCAGGATGGACAGCAGCGGGTTGCCGAACGCGCTGTAGGCGACCGCTGCGAGGACCAAGCACGGGATGCGGAACGCCATGATGATCGTGTATCTGCGCACCCGGGCCCGGTGCTGATCGTCCAGCGAGGGGGCCGCCTCGGTGATCAACGCGGGGTGCTTGTCGTCGGTGCCTGGGAAGTATCCGGAGGAACGGCGGGGCTGCGTCGGCATCGTCACGTCGGGGTGCTCTTCGCGGTCGCGGCCGTCGGCGGATGGGGAATCGCCGTTCTGCTGCATACCCCGAGTCTTCCACTCGTGGTCCATCCGCGCACACACCGAGGTGCGGCGTAGCGCAGATCGCAGGCCAGCGCGATTTCGTGCCCGCCGCCGAGTGCGGGTCCGTTGATGGCGGCGAGGTAGGCGACGCCGGAGCGGTTCATCCGCAAGGTGGTGCGTTTCCAGCGGTGGTCGGCATCGGTACGCGAGCGCCGAACGGCGTCGGGTCTGCTCGGCGGTGGCCGGTGTGATGCGACACCGAGGTGAGGCCATGGTCAGCGGTGTTGTCGCGCGATGCGGCATCATGGAGTGCGTGAGCACCGACACCATGGTTCGCCCGGATACGACGACCGACGAGACGACGGGCGACGACACCCCGAAGTTCTTCCACTACGTGAAGAAGGACAAGATCGCCGAGAGCGCCGTGCTGGGCACCCACGTGGTCGCGCTGTGCGGAGAGGTCTTCCCGGTGACCCGCTCGCCCAAGCCGGGCTCTCCGGTGTGCCCGGAGTGCAAGAAGGTCTACGACGGCCTACGCAAGGGCGACTGAGGCGACGATCTACTCGCCGGACGAGGACCGCGCCGCGCGCAGATCGAGCACGGCGCGCAGGCCGTCGGAGTCCGCGTCGTCCGGACCCGCCGCCGCCTCGTCGCGATCCGTCGTGTCCGCGTCGGTTCCGCTCTCGCCGCGTACCTGATTGGCGATCCACTCCTTGACTTGCTCCATGCGCGTCGCGCGGGCGGGCCAGAACTCCTGCACCGCCGCGTTGAACTCCGCGCCCAGGATCACCGCGAAGCCCAGGAAGAACGTGAACAGCAGGAACGCGATCGGCGTCGCCAGTGCACCGTAGGTGACGCCGGTGCGGCTGACCCACGACAGGTAGCGGCGCAGCACTTCGCTGGCCGCCATGAAGAACACGCCCGCCACCAGCGCCCCGCCGAAGAGCCGGTGCCAGGGCAACGAGGTGTGCAGTGCCAGCTTGTACAGGGTGGTGAGCCCGACGATCAGCAGCAGGCCGACGCCCGGGTAATAGAAGAAGTCCAGCAGTTGCAGTCCGGTGGCTCGCCACGCGGTGGGCAGCACCCGCCCGATCAGCGTCGGCCCCAGCGCCACCAGCGGCAGGATGAACACCGACGCCGCCAGGAACAACAGGTACAGCAACAGCGCGAAGATGCGCTGCCACACCGGGTGCCGCGCGTCCTGCTGGTCGTGGGCCTCCACGATCGAGTCGACGAAGGTCGCCATCGCCGACGATCCGGCCCACAGCGACAGCACGAAGCCCACCGACACCACCGCTCCCCGCCCCTGCCCGAGGACGTCCTGCACCGTGGGCTCGATGAGATCGGACACCACGTTGGCGCTGAACAGCTCCCGGCTGAACGCGATGATCTTGGACTCGACTATCTGCACCGTGTCCGGGCCGAACCATCCGCCGACGTAACCGAGGCTGCCGAGCAGGCCGAGCAGCAGCGGCGCCAGCGAGAGCGTCTGCCAGAACGCGGCCGCGGCCGATTTGGCGAAGATGGAATCCGTCCACGCCTTCTGCGCCACCCGCAGGATCAGCGCGGCGGCCCGTCTGCTCAACACCGCGGTGCGCGCGCTCGCGCGGTCGGCCCAAGTGGGCGGCCGCACAGCGGCGGCGCGGGTCGACGGTGTGTCGGTCCGCGGCGGATCCCCTGGAATGGCGTGGTGCTCGGTCATCGTGCTTACAGCATCGCGCACTTCGGCGATCCGCATCGGAGTGTGCGCGCGACGTGTCGGTGGGCATCGGGTGAACTCCCAGCGTCCTGGCTGGTGGCCGTGTGATGCCCGTCGCGCCCGCCGCGTCGGTTTGGCGACACACCGTGCCGGGCCGCTAGGGTCGTCTGCGTGACTGGGTCGGGTGGCGCCGCTGTGGCGGGAGAGGCAGAGACGCCGGGCGATTCGAAAGCGATCGGCCCCGCCGTCAGCGGTGGTTCCCTCCGCGCCTGGCAGCGACGTGCGTTGACGAAGTACCTGGCCACCAAACCACGAGACTTCCTCGCCGTGGCCACCCCGGGCGCGGGCAAGACCACCTTCGCGCTGCGCGTGGCCGCCGAACTGCTGGCCGACCGCACCGTGGACCAGATCACCGTGGTGGCACCCACCGAACATCTGAAGCACCAGTGGGCACAGTCGGCGGCGCGCTCCGGGATCGCGCTGGACTCGCGGTTCTCCAACTCCACCGGTGGCACCTCGGGTGACTATCACGGTGTCGTGGTCACGTACGCGCAGGTCGCCGCGCATCCCTCGCGCCACCGCGTGCGCACCGAGAATCGCAGGACGCTGGTCGTTCTCGACGAGATCCATCACGCGGGAGACGCCAAGAGCTGGGGTGACGCGACCGCTGAGGCGTTCGGCGACGCGACTCGCCGCCTCGCCCTGACCGGTACGCCGTTCCGCAGCGACGACAGCCAGATCCCTTTCGTGGTCTATGAACCCGACGAGTCCGGTTTCCCGAAGTCCCGCGCCGACCACACCTACGGCTACGCCGAGGCGCTCGCCGACGGCGTGGTGCGGCCGGTGGTCTTCCTGGCCTACTCCGGCGAAGCGCACTGGCGCGACAGCGCGGGCGAGGAGTATTCCGCCCGCCTCGGCGAGCCGCTGAACGCCGAGCAGACCGCCCGTGCCTGGCGGACCGCGCTCGACCCGGCCGGCGACTGGATCTCCGCCGTGCTGCGCGCCGCCGACATCCGGCTGCGCCAGAAGCGCGCCTCCGGCATGCCCGACGCGGGCGGTCTGGTGATCGCCACCGACCAGGACCGTGCCCGCGACTACGCCGAACTGCTGGAACACATCTCGGGTGAGAAGCCGGCGCTGGTGCTGTCCGACGACCCGGCCTCCTCCAACCGCATCGCCGAATTCAGCAACAGCACCCAGCCCTGGATGGTCGCGGTCCGCATGGTGTCCGAGGGCGTCGACGTGCCGCGCCTCGCCGTCGGGGTGTACGCGACCAGCGCCTCCACCCCGTTGTATTTCGCGCAGGCGATCGGGCGATTCGTGCGTGCCCGTAAGTCCGGCGAGACCGCGACGGTGTTCCTGCCCTCGGTGCCGGTGCTGCTGGATCTGGCCGCGCAACTGGAGTTGCAGCGCGACCATGTCATCGGCAAGCCGCACCGGGAGAAGAACGGCCTGGACGACGACTTGCTGATCGAGGCGAACAAGCAGCAGGACGAACCGGGCGAGCAGGAGAAGTCCTTCGTCGCGCTGGCCGCCGACGCCGAGCTCGACCAGGTGATCTACGACGGATCCTCCTTCGGTACCGCGACCTTCGCCGGAAGCGACGAGGAAGCCGACTACCTCGGGATTCCGGGCCTGCTGGACGCCGAGCAGATGCGCGCGCTGTTGCGTGAGCGGCAGGCCAGACAGGTCGCGGATCGGAGCGTGTCCGCGCCCGTCCCCGATCCCGGTCCACAGGTGGCGGGCGCCGCGGAGCGGGTCGCCACCGCCGATCGGCTCGGCGAGTTGCGGCGCGAACTCAACAGCTTGGTGGCGATGCATCACCATCGCACGGGGAAACCGCACGGCGTGATCCACGGCGAGCTGCGCCGCGAGTGCGGCGGGCCGCCGACCGCGCTGGCCACCGCCGAACAACTCGGTGAGCGCATCGCCGCGCTGCGCCGGAAGTAGCCCGCCTCAGTCGGCTTGGGCGGGCCAGGCGGCCATGGCGCAGTCGATGGACGCGGTGAGTTCCGGTAGCGCCGCGCCGTCCCGTGCCTGGATGGACAAGCCGTAGAGGACCGTCGTGTAGAAACCGGCGAGCGCCGCGCTGTCGGTACCGGGCGGCAGATCGCCCTCGGCGACGCCGCGCTCGAGTCGTCGCCGGATGTCTTCGGTCGTCGCGCGGCGCTTGTCGATCAGGAAATCGCGGATGCCGGTGTTGCGCGTGGTGTAGGTGGAGCCCGCGAGCACGACCATGCACCCGTGCGGCTTGTTCTCCTCGGTGTAGGCCACCGCGTTGTCCCGCAGCATCGCCTCGATGGCCGCCCGCGCGGTGGGTTCCTCACGCAGCGCACGGGCGGTATAGCCGCCGTCGGTGTGCCCGTAGAGGTCGACGGCCGCGCGGAACAGCGCCTCCTTGCCGCCGAACGCGGCGTACAGGCTGGGTGAGTTGATCCCCATCGCGGCGGTGAGGTCGCTCATCGACGCGCCCTCGTAGCCGTGCTCCCAGAACACCTCCATGGCGCGGCGCAAGGCATCGGCGCGATCGAAGGCGCGCGGTCGTCCCCGTTCAGCCATACCGGACCTTTCTGTGTCGATCGTTAAATATACCCCTTGACACCGTGGCGGCGGATGCGGTTGGCTATTTATGTATTGATCGACACAAAAATAGGAGGAGTACCGATGCCGGACCTGACGGGCAAGGTCGCACTGGTCACCGGGGGCAGCCGCGGGATAGGGGCGGCGATCGTGCGCCGCCTCGCCGCGGCGGGCGCGGACGTGGCGCTGACCTACCAGCACGCCGAGGGGCAGGCGAAGACGGTGGTCGGCGAGGTCGAGGCGCTCGGGCGGCGAGCCGTCGCCATCCAGGCCGACAGCGCCGACGCCACCGCCGTGCGCACGGCGGTGGACCGCGGGGCGTCCGAGCTCGGCGGGCTGGACATCCTGGTCAACAATGCGGGGATCTTCCCGGCGAAGCCGTTCGAGGAGTTCACCGTCGCGGAGATCGACAACGCGCTCGGTGTGCACGCGCGTGCCGCGTTCGTCGGCGCGCAGGCCGCGGTCGCGCACATGACCGACGGCGGGCGGATCATCAGCATCGGGACCAACCTGACCGATCACGCGCCGTTCGACGGGGTGACGCTCTACAACCTCAGCAAGTCCGCCCTCAACGGCTTCACCAAGGCGCTGGCGCGCGAACTGGGCCCGCGCTCGATCACGGTGAACCTCGTCCAGCCTGGCTCCACCGACACCGACATGAATCCGGGCGACGGAGCGCATGCGGGCAGGCAGCGCGCCCTGACCGCGCTCGGGCGCTTCGGCGCCGCCGACGATGTGGCGGCGACGGTGGCCTTCCTGGCCGGGCCGTCCGGTCGCAGCGTGACCGGCGCGTTCCTCACCGTGGACAGCGGTACCAACGCCTGATCAACCCGGCGGAATACCGCCGCTGTGGGACTACGACCGCCCGCTGGAACGCCGCGACGTACGTGCTCGGCGTCGCAGGACCGATCGGCTCGCGAACCGCGCCAGCGGCATGCCCGTGGCAGCGGCAACGATGCGGCCGGAATCGGTGGCCCGGATACTCCGAGGTGGTTCGGCGGTTCAGCGCGGCGTCGTGGTGAAGAATCGCCGAGGGTCCAGCGCACTGATCGGCGTCCACCGCGTCGCCGGTGCAGACTCGTCCGAGTCCTGCGGCGCGGCGGCGAAATAACCCAGGATCGCCAAGCCCAGTCGCGGATCCTCGTCGACTCGCCGCGCCATCTCGTAGAAGACGGCCAGAAGGTGCACGCATCGTGTCTTGCGCGCGGTGCACGAGCAGTCGGTACCCGCGAGGACCGGCGCGAGGGAGACCCCGGCCGCGCTGATCGCGCGGTGCACATCGTCGGTCGGTACGGGCGGGTCCGGCACGAATCCGGCGATCGCGGAAACGGCGGTCCGGGACAGGGGGGCCACCTCTACCTGCGTCACCGACGCCTGTCCGCCCCGGTGGATGGTGGCCCGCACAAACTGTCCTTCGACGGTGGCCCGCACGCCGTTGTTGCGCGCGATGCTGCGCGCGCGGGGCAGCAGCGGGTCCGGCCGGGTCTGGCGCAGCGGCTCGGCGAGGCGGACCCAGTCCATGCCCCACGCGGTGTAGCCGAATTCGTTGTCCGCCATCAGTTCTCCCTCTTGCGGCGCAGTATCTCGATCAGCTGGGCGTCGTCCAGTGCGGCCAGCGACGCGATACCCGCAGCGTCGCCGAGGTCGCGCAGCGCCGCCTTGCGGTCGTGCATGCCCGCGATGTGCTCCTCCACGGTGGTGGTGGAGGTGAGCGTGGTGACGGTGACCGTGCGGGTCTGGCCGATCCGGTGCACCCGGTCGGAGGCCTGCGCTTCCACCGCCGGGTTCCACCAGCGATCGAAGTGGACGACGTCGGCGGCGCGGGTCAGCGTGAGCCCGGTGCCCGCCGCGCGCAGGCTGAGCACCAGCACCGGTGGCCCGTCCTCGGCCTGGAATCGGGTGACGATCTCGGCGCGCTCGGCCTGCGAGAGGCCGCCGTGGAAGAACGGCGCATCCACGCCGAACTGCTCGGCGAGATGCCGTACCAGCAGGTCACCGGTCTGCCGGTACTGCGTGAAAATCAGTGTCGGACTGCCAATTTCGAGATTGGCGGCGACGATGTCGGTACACAGGTCGAGCTTCCCGGACCGGCCGGCGAGCTCGTCGAGTTCGCCGGTGATCAGGCCGGGATGGTTGCACACCTGCTTCAGGGCGGTCAGCGCCGCGAGCACGCGGCCGTGGCGCTCGATGCCCGCGCCGAATCCGTCGTCCACGGCCTTGTCGAGCAGTTGGTCGTAGAGCTGTTCCTGTTCGGCGGTGAGGTCGCAGAGCAGGTCGCTGTGGATTTTCGCGGGCAGGGCGGCGGCGACCTGACGTTTCGTGCGGGCCAGCACCACCGGTTCGATGGTGTCGCGCAACCGTGCCGCGGCGGCGGCCGAACCCTCGTGGATGGGCCGCACGAAGCGCCGCCGGAACTGCGTCCGGTGCCCGAACAATCGGGGTGCCACCAGGTGCAGCAGGGCCCACAACTCATCGAGATGGTTCTCCACCGGCGTGCCGGTCAATGCGACCGTGGCGGCCGCGTCGATCGCGCGCGCCGCCTTGGCGACCTGGGTGCGGGGATTCTTCAGCGCCTGCGCCTCGTCGAAGACGGCCGTCGCCCACCTCCGCTTCGTCAGCAGCTGCCCGTGTAGCCGCAACGTCGGGTAACCGGCGACGACGATCGTCGCGGCGTCGGGATCGACGGCGCCGCCTCGCCACACGACCACGCGCAGCCCCGGCGCGAACCGGCCGATCTCGTGCGCCCAGTTGCCGACCAGCGAGGTCGGGCACACCACCAACTGCGGACCGGCCTCGGCCCGGTCGAGCAGGAAGCCGATGGTCTGCACGGTCTTGCCCAGCCCCATCTCGTCGGCGAGCACCGCGCCGCCGTGCGCGGCCACCGTTTCGCGCAGCCAGCCGACCCCGCGGGCCTGATAGGGGCGCAGCCGGGCTTTCAGGGTGGCCCGCAGATCCGCGGTGACCGCCTCGGTGTCGCGCAGGACGGCCAGTGCCCGTCGCGCGGAGACGATTGCCGTGCGGGACGCGTCCGGCACGGCGTGCGCGGCGATGGGCAGGGCATCGGCGTCCGGGCCGGGCGGCTCCCCGGCGGGGTCGGCGAGCGCGGAACGCACCACCTGTTGCCAGATCAGGACCGACTCTCCCGGGTGCTCGAGGCTCGAGTCGGCGAAAGTCTCGGGATCCACCAAGGCGGCATCGACGTCGATGACCTCGAGGGCTCCGTCCACGCCGATCGGGACGGCCAGCGCCAGGGTCTGGCGGTCACCTGGACCGGTCGGGGCCGGACCGGTGGCGTGTCCGAGCCAGGTCCAGAGCGCGAACATGTGCCGATCCGGTAGATAAGTGGCGTGTGTGCTGGGCAGAGCGCACCCCTTGAATCAACGTATGGTGTACGGAGTAACCTGACAACGGACACCGTACCGGATCGGTTCCGAGGAGCCAGTGAGCGACGACGTCACATCCGACGAGGCCAGGCGGCTGATGAGCTTGCTGTGGCGGCACGAACTTCCGCCGCGTCCGGCTGGGCGCGGTCCGAAGCAGGCGGTCAGCGTGGATGCGGTGGTCGCCGCGGCCGTCGCACTCGCCGACCGGCAGGGCTATGACAAGGTCTCCATACGCACGGTCGCCGCCGAACTGGGGCTGCGGCCGATGAGCCTCTACACGTACGTGCCGAGCAAAGACGCCCTGACGGTGCTCATGGTCGACGCGGTGGCCGAGGAGGACGCGCCGGTTCCCGCCGACCTGCCGCCGCGTGAGCGCCTCGCCGCGGTGGCCCGCCAGGTGCGCGCGGAACTCCTCGCGCACCCCTGGCTGCTCGAGGTGTCGCCGTGGCGGCTCGTGCTCGGGCCGGGGCGGATGCGTCGCTACGAGCGGCAGCTCGCCGCGATCGAGGGGCTCGGCTTGCCGGACGTGGCGATGGACCGGGCGATCGCCGTGCTGTCGGAGTTCGCCACCGGAAACGCGCGCATGGCGGTGGCAGCGGCCCGCGAGACCGCGCGAATGAGCGACGCGCAGTGGTGGGAAGTGCACGGTCCACTGCTGAGCGAGGTCATGCCGCCGAGCCGGTTCCCGCTCGCCGCACGTGTCGGGGCGGCGGTGGGTGAGCTGTACCAGGCGCCGGCCGACCCGGACGGCGCGTTCGAATACGGCCTGGCCAGGCTGCTGGACGGCATCCTCGGCACGGAGTGAGCGCGCCGCCGGACACACCGGCAGCGGGCGACCTGTGGGTCGCCCGCTGCCGTGGAAACGGTGTTCTGTTGTTCGATGCTGTTGTGTCAGGACGCGAGGAGCAGGTCAGAGCGCGGGAGCGGACTCCGTGTCGATCACGGCGTCCAGCTCACGCAGCCGATCCATGTGTTCGTTCGCGTGGTGCTGGCAGAAGAGCAACTCTCCACCCGCGGGCAGTACGGCGCGCACACGGGCCGCCGCCCCGCAGCGGTCGCAACGATCGACCGCGGTCAGTGGGGTGCTTGTCAGGGTTCCTGGCATGACTCCTCCGTCCTGGCTCCCGGTCCCGACGACCGTTCACCTGGTGTGGGGCCCGTGGTCACTCACCACGAGCTCGCTACCGCTACTTCCCAGCAGGGGTATGACTACTCTGTCAGACGTTCGGGACGGGGGACTTTGTTCCCGCGGATGAAGCAGTGTGTTTTCGATAACACGACCAGGGATTTCGCTACGGGCGAACGCCGCTGGTCCTGTCGTGGATGTGCACTGCGTCACACTCTCGATCGGCCGATCCAGTTGTCTACCGGGAGATTACCCGTGACCTATGACACTCACACGCTTGTTCACCTATGCACTTTGGATGAATGGTTATCCGCGCGGCAAACGGGGGAGTACCGAGCGCCCTCCCTCGCCGAGGCAGGGTTCATCCATCTCTCGTCGGCGCAACAGGTGCACCTGCCCGCGAATCGCTTGTTCGCGGGGCGGCGTGATCTGGTGTTGCTGCGGATCGACTCCCGCCGCGTCGGGTCGCCGATCAAGTGGGAGCCGGGCGTCCCGACCGATCCGGAGTCGATGCTCTTCCCGCACCTGTGCGGCCCCTTGCCGGTGGCCGCGGTCACAGGGGTCGTAGAGTACCTGCCCGCGGCGGACGGAACATTCGCCCCACTCCCGGCGTGATTACCGGTCGCGGATCTCACGCGCCACTATGGCGGCCTGAACCCGCGACCGCACACCGAGTTTCGTCAGCACCCGGGACACGTGTGTCTTGACGGTCGTCTCGCCGATGAACAGCCGCCCCGCGATCTGCGCGTTGGACAGGCCGTCGCCGAGGCAATCGAGCACTTCGCGCTCCCGCTCGGTGAGCTCGCCGAATCCGGCGGGAGCCGGTTGCGCGGCAATCTGATTCGACGCGGCGAACGCCGAGATCACCGCTCGCGTCACCTCCGGAGCCAGCACGCCGTCCCCGGCCGCGACCGCGCGCACCGCCTCGACCAGCGCCCGGCCCGACGTGGATTTCAGCACGAATCCGGAGGCACCCGCACGCAGCGTGCGAAAGACGTACTCGTCCAGATCGAACGTGGTGAGGATCAGCACCTTCGCCAAGCCGTCCGCGGTGATCCGCTCGGTCGCGGTGATCCCGTCCACGCCCGGCATGCGCACGTCCATCAGCACCACCTGCGGCCGCAGCGCTTTGGCCTGCGCCACCGCGACATCGCCGTCGGCCGCCTCGCCGACCACCTCGATATCGTCCTCGACGTCCAGGATCATCCGCAGGCCGGCGCGGATCGCGGCGTGGTCGTCGGCGATCACCACCCGAATCGTCATGCGGCGCCCACGCAGCCAAGCGGCAGGGTGGCCAGAACTTGCCAGTGGCCGGAATCCGTTCCGGCGCACAAGCTTCCGCCGAGTGCCGCGGCCCGTTCGCGCATGTTCACCAGACCGCGACGTCCCGCTCGGTCGACGGCCCGGTGGGGCCGCGCGGGCGTTGACCTGTTGCGGACGGATATGGTCAGTCTCTCCTGCTCTGCGCGCACGTCGATGGAGACCTCCTGTCCCGGCGCATGTTTCATGGCGTTGGTCAAAGCCTCCTGGACGATGCGATAGGCGGCCTGGTCGACGGCGCTGGGCAGCGCGGCGCCGTCCAGTGATTCGCGCACCCGTACCGAGATCCCCGCCGCGCGTGCGGCGTCCACCAGGATCGGCAGCTGCGCGAGGGTGCGCGGCGCGGCTACTTCCGCCGCGCCGTCGTCGCTGCGCAGCAATCCGATCATGGTGCGCATCTCCTCCAGTGCGCTGACGCTGTTGGCGCGGATGGAGCGCATGATGCCGGCCACCGCCGGGTCGGCGTCGCGGCGGGCCAGCACGCCGAGCGCCGCCTCCGAGTGCAGTGCGATGGCCGACAGGTGCCCGGCGATCACGTCGTGCAGGTCGCGCGCCATCGTGGTGCGCTCGTCGGCGATGGCCGCGCGCCGGTCGAGTTCGGCGACCAAGGTCAGCGCCTCGGCGCGGGTGCGCTCGGCGTTCGCGATCTCCTTGTGCGTGCGCACCGAGTTCGCCCACCAGATCGGCGTCGCGACGAAACTGAACACCGCCACCAGCGCCAGCGCGACCGCGCGCAGGTCGCCGGTCAAGGCGAGGGTCACCACCACCACGACGACGGACAGCGTCGCCCAGGACAGCGCCGTGATCCGCGACGCCCGGCGCCCGGCGTAGAGCACGGCCGCGTAGATCAAGTCGGCATAGACGATCCACACCGGCACCGTGGCGCCCAGCCAGATGTCCGCGGACAGCGGCAAGAGCCCGGCAAGCATGGCCGCGACCGGCATCCGGCGCCGGCAGAAGGTCGCCAGGCACAGTAAAGCCAGCACACCGCACCGCACCCACAACGATGCCTGCTCGCCCCGCTCGGTCATGGTGGACAAGCCGGCGAGGTACAGCGCCGCGCCCCCGGCGAACGCGATCACGGCGCCCAGCGCATCCCGTGCCCGCTCCGGCACATCCGCCCACCGCCACACGCCTCCATCACAGCACAGCGACCGCGACGCGCCATCGGCCGAAGTGATGACCGATCCGTTCGCGGACGCGGTGATCCGGCTAATCTGGAGGGCGTGAACGTCGACGTCACCGCACTACCCGGGATCGGTGTCCGGAAGGACTTCGAAGTGCGATCCGGTCGCCGAATCGGCGTGGTCGCCCACCGTGATGGTGATATCGACCTGATCGTCTCCAAACTCGACGATCCCGACGCCTGTGCCGCGCAGATCCCGCTGACCACCGATGAGGCCGCGGTCCTGGCCAACTTGCTCGGTGCGCCGCAACTGGTCGCCAAGCTCAACGACGACCATCGCGACCTGCCCGGGATCACCACGCGCCAGCTCCCGATCGGGGACGATTCCCCCTACGACGGCCGCACCCTCGGTGAGACCGAGATGCGTACCCGCACGAAGGCCTCCATCGTGGCGGTCATGCGGGCCGGGCAGTTGCATCCCTCGCCCGGACCCGATTTCACCTTCACCGCGAGCGACCTGCTCGTGGTCGTCGGCACTCCGGAGGGCTTGGATGCCGCCGCGAAGATATTGACGCACGGCTGAGCCGTGACGGACACCGCGCTCGCCCTGATCGAGCTCGGAGCGGTTCTCTTCGTTCTCGGCATGCTGGGGCGTGTCGCGGGCCGTGTCGGTATGTCGCCCATTCCGCTGTACCTGCTCGGCGGTGTCGCCTTCGGCCAAGGTGGTCTCATCGAACTCCGGGCCGCGCACGACTTCGGCCATATCGCGGGCGAGATCGGCGTGGTGCTGCTGCTCTTGCTGCTCGGCTTGGAGTACACGGCGGCGGAGCTGGTGACCGGCCTGCGTCGTTCCTGGGCGGCCGGTCTGGTGGACATCGTGGTCAACGCGTCACCGGGGGCGGTGGTCGCGCTGATGCTGGGCTGGGGTGTCGACGGCGCGATCACGATGGCAGGCGTCACCTACATCTCCTCGTCGGGCATCGTGGCGAAGGTCCTCGACGACCTCGGACGCCTGGGCAACCGGGAGACGCCGGTGATCCTGTCCATCCTGGTATTCGAAGACCTGGCGATGGCGGTCTACCTCCCGATCCTCACCACGGTGCTGGCGGGGCTCAGCTGGCTCAGCGGGCTGCGCGCCCTGGCGGTGGCACTGATCACCATCACGCTGGTGCTCGTGGTGGCGCTGCGTTACGGGCGGTACGTCTCGGCGGTCGTGGACAGCGCCGACCGTGAGGTCTTCCTGCTCACGCTGCTCGGCGCGGCGTTGCTGGTCGCGGGCGTCTCCTCGGCGCTGAGCGTGTCGGCGGCGGTCGGAGCGTTCCTGCTCGGCATCGCGATCTCCGGCTCGACCGCGCACGCGGCGGCGAAGATGCTCGAACCGCTGCGCGACCTGTTCGCGGCCATCTTCTTCGTGGCCTTCGGGTTGAACACCGACCTGCGAGCGATCCCGCCGGTGCTGGGCTGGTCGATCGCGCTGGCGGCGGTCACGGTCGTCACGAAGGTGGCGACCGGGTGGTGGGCCGCCGCGCGCGAGGGCATCCGGCAGATGGGCCGGGCCAGAGCGGGCGCTGCGCTCGTCGCGCGGGGCGAATTCTCCATCGTCATCGCGGGATTGGCCGTGAGCGCGGGCGCGATGGACGGTCAGCTCACGGCGCTCGCCTCGACCTACGTCCTGCTGATGGCGGTGCTGGGCCCGATCGCGGCGCGGGTGGTCGAGCCGATGGTCGGTTTGCTGCCCAACCGCGGCCGCCGCGAGCCCCAGGTCTACTGATCAGTCCGGGGCCGTGCGGGCTCTACGGCCTGCGGTCCGTTCCAGCCGATGCCAGAACAGGCTCGCGATCGCCCCGACCGCCAGCCCGATCACGGCGGCACAGAGATGGCCGTAGTCGGTGAATGTCGGCTCGATCCACAGCGCCACGCCGAGCGTCACGAGCAGCGCACCGGCCCACCCCAGCCGCACCCTGCCGCGGAACCGGAATGCCAGCGCCGCCAGCACGGCCGAAAAGCCGTAGCTTGTCCCGACATCCGCGGCGACGGCTACCCGCAGCGGGATGAGGCCACGGTCGATGGCGTGTGAGATGCCGGTGACGGTCAACAGCGTCGCCCCGATGTGCCCGGTCGCGAACAGCAGGATCCAGCGCGCGGTGCCCAGCCAGCGCTCGGCATATGCCATGACGATCAGGAAACCGGCGATGGCTGTCCAGGGGAAGCCGCCGTCGGTCCAGAACGCCGAGGCGACCAGCACCTGAACCGGGTTGTGCCGCATGTTGTAGAGGTTGGTCGACGCCGAGAAGATCAATCTGCGCTCCACCGAGTCACCGACCCCGCGCAGCGTCCACCAGGTGACGAACAGCGTGAACGCGTAGGCGGTGCTGGCGGGGGCGGCTCCCAGGTGCCCGCGGATCGCGGGCAGGAGCCGTCGCGGCAGCCCGGGACGGCGCAGCCAGGCTTGCACGTCGCGCCACTCGGCGCGCAGGTCGACGGTCTGCGTCCACGGGGACCGCAGCCAGCTCGAAGTCGAGGTTGAGGCAACCACCCCGCAAGTCTGCCGGGCGGAAGCCGAGCGCGGCGAAGTGCCCCCGTCGTGGCGCCGTTTCATCCGTCGCGTCTTCGGCCTGGCTCGGAAAAGCGCGACGCCCGCATTCACCGGCCGCTGGAGGAATCGAGCGGACGACGAATGCGGGCGTCGAGGCGATGCGACCTAGTCGAGGTAGTCGCGCAGGACCTGTGAGCGACTGGGGTGGCGCAGCTTGCTCATGGTCTTGGACTCGATCTGGCGGATGCGTTCGCGGGTGACCCCGTAGACCTGGCCGATCTCGTCGAGGGTGCGCGGCTGGCCGTCGGTGAGGCCGAAGCGCAGCCGGACCACGCCCGCCTCCCGCTCCGACAGCGTCTCCAGCACCGACTGCAGTTGATCCTGCAGCAGCGTGAAGCTCACCGCGTCCACCGCGACCACGGCCTCGGAGTCCTCGATGAAGTCGCCGAGCTGGCTGTCGCCCTCGTCGCCGATGGTCTGGTCCAGCGAGATGGGCTCACGCGCGTACTGCTGGATCTCCAGCACCTTTTCCGGCGTGATGTCCATTTCCTTGGCCAGCTCCTCCGGCGTCGGCTCGCGGCCGAGATCCTGGAGCAGCTCGCGCTGGATGCGGCCGAGCTTGTTGATGACCTCCACCATGTGCACCGGGATGCGGATGGTGCGGGCCTGGTCGGCCATGGCGCGGGTGATGGCCTGCCGGATCCACCAGGTGGCATACGTGGAGAACTTGTAGCCCTTGGTGTAGTCGAACTTCTCCACCGCGCGGATCAGACCCAGGTTGCCCTCCTGGATCAGATCCAGGAACGCCATGCCGCGGCCGGTGTAGCGCTTGGCCAGCGAGACGACCAGGCGCAGGTTGGCCTCTAGCAGGTGGTTCTTGGCCCGGTTGCCGTCGCGGACGATCCAGTTGAAGTCGCGGCGCATGGCGACCGGCAGCTTCTCGCCCTGCTCGGCGAACTCGCGCACCTTCTCCGCGGCGTAGAGGCCCGCCTCGATCCGCTTGGCGAGTTCGACCTCCTCCTCGGCGTTGAGCAGCGCGACCTTACCGATCTGCTTGAGATAGGCGCGGACCGAGTCGGCCGAGGCGGTGAGCTCGGCGTCCTTGCGGGCCTGGCGCAGCGCCTCGGACTCCTCTTCGTCCCAGACGAAGTCGCCGGAGGCCTTGTCGGCCGCCGTCGGCTCGTCGGCCTCGGTCTCGGCTTCCTCGGTTTCGGTGTCCTCGGCGACGTCGACCAGTTCGTCGCCGTCGGCGAGGTCCTCCTCGGAGACTTCCAGATCGCCGAGATCGTCGAGATCGAGCGACTCGTCCTCGATCGCCTCGTCGGCGCCGGGCTCGCCGTCGGGGCCCGCCTTCTTGGTGGTGGCCTTCTTCGCGGGAGCCTTGGCCGCCTTCGCGGCCTTCTTGGCAGGCGCCTTCTTGGCGGCGGCCTTCTTCGCCGGAGCCTTCTTCGCGGCAGCCTTACGGACCGGCCGTGCTGCGGTTACATCTGCGGAGTCGGCATCGGCCGATTCGGCGGTCTGACGGGTATTCGTGGCTACCACGTACGCCCTTTCGTGACGGTCTCGTGCGGCGTCACGCCAGAGTGAGTTTCCGGCGGAGCGATCTGTCGGGTTTCACCGGCGGAGGGCCGGTCGGGGTTCTCCGGCTCAGCCGGGCACGTTCCATTGTAACGATCTAACCAGGGTACCTACGGCACGATGCCGGGAACGGCATCCTCGCGGTTCCCGCGCGCCTCACGGTGCGACGCCCCCCGCGATCGCCATGGCGGCGCCGACGATGCCCGCGGTGTTGCGCAGGCGGGCCGGGATGACCGGAGTCCGGTTGGTGAGCAGGGGAATCCACTGCTCGGCTTCCCTGCTGATGCCCCCGCCGGCGACGAAGACGACCGGGAAGAACAGGTTCTCCATCCCCGTCAGCACCAGGCTGACCTGCGCCGCCCACTGCTCGTAGCTCAGGCCGTCGCGTTCCTTGATCGAGGCCGCCGCGCGGTGCTCGCTCTCCATGCCCTGGATCTCCAGGTGTCCCAGTTCGGTGTTGGGCACCAGCGTGCCGTGGTAGAGCAACGCCGAGCCGATGCCGGTGCCGAAGGTCAGCAGCACGACCAAGCCCGCGAAATTGCGCGCCGCGCCGAAGTGGTCCTCGGCCATGCCCGCGGCGTCCGCGTCGTTGAGCACGGTGACCGGACGGCCGCCGAGCGCGGCGGAGAAGAGCGCCCGCGCGTCGGTGCCGATCCAGGACTTGTCGATGTTCGCCGCGGTGCGCGCCACCCCGCCGATCACCACCGAGGGCAGGGTGAGGCCGACCGGCCCCGTCCACTTGGCCTGGTCGACCAGTTCGGCCACCGCCTCCGCCACCGCGAACGGTGTCGCCGGGTGCGGCGTCGCGATCTTGATCCGCTCGTGGACCAACTCCCCGGTGGCCAGATCGACCGTGGCGCCTTTGACGCCGCTGCCGCCGATATCGATGCCGAATGCGTGCCCCCGAGCGGACATGACTAACCCCTCGTCTCCCTGTGCTGGCCGGTGTGATGACAGCGCTGCACGGGGCCCGGGACGCCCATGGCGGGCGTGCGAATGGGGTGCCCGACGACGGCGCTGTGTCGTGCACGACAAGAGTAATGGGAGCACGAGGCTGGGCGTTCGGCGAGGATGTGTGATGCGATGGTGGGCGTGCCGGAAACCTCATCGTCAGTGTCCGACTACACCCCCGACTCGTTCGTCTCGATCGTCGCGCGTGGCGACGAAGCCGACCTGCGCCGCGTCGCGGTCGACCTCGCCGAGACGGCCGCCGCCCATGTCCGCGCCCGTCGTCCCGAGGTGTTCGGGCCCGCGGGCGTGCACGCCGAAGGCGCCGTGCGGTCCAAGAGCCACGAGACCGACCCGGTCACCATCGTGGACACCGAGACCGAAGAGCTGATTCGAAGATTGCTTGCCGAGCAACGCCCCGGCGACCCGATCCTCGGCGAGGAGGGCGGCGGCAGCATCGATGACGCGAGTGCGGACACCGTCCACTGGGTGGTTGATCCGATCGACGGCACCGTCAACTTCCTCTACGGCATTCCCGGCTACGCCGTGTCGGTCGCCGCGCTGCGCGGCGGCCGTCCGGTCGCGGGCGCCGTGGTGGACGTCGCGCGGGCAGCCACCTACAGCGCGGGGCTCGGACTCGGCGCGCTGCGCGTCGACGCCGACGGCGTGGTGGAGCACTTGAGTTGCACGCCCGTCGAATCGGTGGCGATGTCGCTGGTCTCCACCGGATTCGCCTACGGCAGGCACCGCAGGAGCAGGCAGGCGGAATTGATCGCGCAGGTGCTGCCGCACGTGCGCGACATCCGCCGTTTCGGTGCGGCGGCGCTGGATCTGTGTCATGTCGCCGCCGGCCGCGTGGACGCCTACTTCGAGCACGGCTTGAACGCCTGGGACTGGGGCGCGGGCGCGCTGATCGCCGCCGAGGCGGGTGCGCGCCTGACGCTGCCGCCCGCGACGGCGCCGGGCACCGACGGCGACCTGGTGGTGGCCGCCGCGCCCGGCATCGCCGACGAGCTGGGGGAGTTGTTGGCCCGGGTCGGCGCTACCGAGCCGATTCCGGATCGCTGATCAGCAGCGGGCCTGCCGTGCGGCGTCGAGCAGCTTGATGTCGATGGAGGTGGAGTTGCCCGGCGCCGGGTTCTTGAGCGAACGCAGCACTTCCTCGGCGTCGTTGCTGGGGCGGATGTCCCGGAACAGCGAGCCGAGCACGAGATCGACGGTGTCGTCGCCGCGCTGATCCTCGATCAGCTCGGCGCACGGCGCGACCAGCTGTACGGCGGCCGCGGCCGGACGGCCGTTGACGCCGAAGCGGACCTGCCCGGTGCATTCCAGGTCGCCGTTGACGTATACCGAATCGTTGCCGTATTGCGTTCCGGGAGCGCTCGCGAAACCGAGGTCGCCGAGCTGGGCGGCGACGTGCGCGGCCTGGCCGCGCTGGTTGTTCGCGTTCAGCACGCGCACCTTGCTCGCCGCCAGCGGTGCGGGTTCCACGTCCTGCAGCCGGCCTGCGCCGACCCGCTGGCCGAGCGGAGTCGGTTGCGGCGCACCGGGATCCGAGGCCGGGCTCGGTGAGTTGCACGCCATCGCGGTGTGGTCGGTGTCGTGCGTCGTGAGGGCTTTGACCCAGACGATCCCGCAGATCAGGGCGAGAACGCCGAGCATGATGAGCCAGGGCTGGGGGCGGCGGCGCACGTACGGTTGCCCTTGTGAATCCGTCGCGGTGCCTTCGGTGATCAGTGAAACCACCAGCACACTCTACGAAAATGTGGGGCGGTCGCGTCGCAAGGTCTCGGTGCGTTCCAGGAACGGTGTCGATTGCCCCTCATTTTCGACTCGGCTGTGTTTTGATTGCGACTTTTGCTCCGGGGTCCGCTATTGTCTGGCGGCCCAGATCGAATCGCCGGTGCGGAAATCAGTGGTCGGTCGCGGGAACAAGAAGGGCATGTCCTGCGTTTACCCAGCGCTATCAGGAGTGGATCGGCATGATCCGCCCTAATAGGCGACCGGTGTACGTGTGACGTGCACCACCGGCGGGGCGGTACCGGTCGCGGCGATTCCGGCAGGAATCGGGTGTGAGCGGACCGGTCCGGGATATACGGAGTTAGGACGAGGGGAAGACGACATGGCAACCGACTATGACGCACCGAGGCGCACCGAATCCGACGATGTGTCGGAGGATTCGCTGGAGGAGCTGAAGGCTCGTCGTAACGAGGCACAGTCCGCCGTCGTGGATATCGACGAATCCGATACCGCGGAGTCGTTCGAGCTTCCCGGCGCCGACCTGTCCGAGGAAGTGCTGACGGTTCGGGTGATCCCGAAGCAGGCCGACGAGTTCACCTGTTCCAGCTGTTTCCTGGTCCATCACCGGAGCAGGCTGGCCAGTGACAAGGGCGGTCAGATGATCTGCATGGATTGCGCCGCCTGATCTCGACGAGATCGAACAACAGTGTCAGCCCGCGCTCGGTAGACCGAGCGCGGCGAGGACCCGTTCGGGCCGCCGCGTACTGACCAGCCAGTACGGCGTCGGATCGTCCGGGTCGTCGAGCACGAGCAAGACCATCGGCCCGATCCAGGGGCGATGCTGGACATAGGCGGCGGGGTCGAGCTGGCGACCCAGCGCCGCGCTTTTCGCGGTGGGGGCGACGGCGGCCGCGCGAGCAACGAAATTCACCGGCAGATGCGCGCGATCGGCGCGCAACTCCGGTGTGCCGTTCGCGTCCGGCGCCACTTCGACGCGGTGGCGGCTCAGCCACAGCAGCACCCAGATCGGCACGGGGAACAGCAGCACATAGGGCAGCCAGGCACGCAGTCCCGGCGCGCCCATATGGATCTCCGCCGCGAGCAATCCGGTGACGGCGAACGCCACCGGCCACCACCACAGCGGCACCCACAGGCGCTCCAGGTATCGGTGCGCAGGCTGCGCTTTCTCGTCCGCGGTCATGGGGTTGGGCTGGTCCGACACGAGTCAACACTAAGTCACGAGGGCAAACAGCCTACGCGTAGGCTCGTCCAACGTGAGCGCACTTTCACCCATACCCTTGCTGCGGCTCGACCCCGGCATCCCTCTGCCCACGCGCGCCCATGCGGGTGACGCGGGCGTGGATCTGTGCACCACGCAGGACGTCATCCTGGAGCCGGGGGAGCGGGTGCTGGTCGGCACCGGCGTCGCCGTCGCGCTACCGGTCGGCACCGTCGGCCTGATCCACCCGCGCTCGGGTCTGGCGGCCAAGGCCGGCCTGTCGGTGGTGAACACCCCCGGCACGGTCGACGCGGGGTACCGGGGCGAGATCAAGGTGTGCCTGATCAACCATGATCCGCGCACGCCGATCGAGTTGCGGCGCGGTGATCGGATCGCGCAACTGCTGGTACAGCGGGTGGAGCTGGTGGATTTCGTGGAGGTCGACTCGCTCGACGAGACGACCAGGGGAGCGGGCGGCTACGGCTCCAGCGGCGGTCACGCGAGCTTGACCGCACAGACGAACGGGGTGGGCCGGGCTACCGGCGAGGAGGCATGACGGGAATGTTCGGAAAGAGAAAGAACTCGAGCAGGGCCGCGGACGACCGGTACGACGAGGCGGACGACTACGCCGACTACGAGTCCGCCTACGAGGGCGAGTACGACGACGATTTCTACGACGACGCCCCCACCGACGAGCGCTCGTACGAGGGCGTGGATCTGGACGTCGACCGGCCCCACGGCCGGCCCGGCCCCTACGACTACGACGAGGTCGCCGAGCTGCTGGATTCGGTGTCCGAGCAGCGGCTGGATCTCGGGTCGGTGTTGTTGCCGGTCCCGCCGGGCGGTCAGCTGCAGGTCGAGATGACCCCGGAAGGCCAGCCGCAGGCGGTGCACCTGGCCACGGAGCACGGCCGGATCACCGTCGCGGCCTACGCCGCGCCCAAGACCTCCGGCCAGTGGCGGCTGGTCGCCGCGGATCTCGCCGAGTCGCTGCGCAAGGACGGCGCCAGGGTGTCGGTCGAGAACGGGCCGTGGGGCCGAGAACTGCTGGCCCTGACCGAAGGCGCGGACCTGCGTTTCATCGGCGTGGACGGCTATCGCTGGATGGTGCGGCTGGTCGCGGCGGGCCCCTCGGGCGCGGCGAACGACGGCAGCCCCTTGGTCAAGGCGGCGCGGGCGATCCTGAGCGAGACCGTGGTGCGGCGCGGCGAGGACCCGCTGCCGGTGCGGGACCCGCTTCCGGTGGTGCTGCCGCAGGAGCTGGCCGAGCAACTCGCCGCGGCTCATCAGCAGCAGGTGGAGGCTCAGCAGCAGGCGATGGCCGCGCAGGTGGCGGCGCAGACCGGTGCGCAACCGGTGGTGCCGCGCATGCCGCAGGGCCCGCGCCGGGGCGCGGACGGGTCGGCCATGCAGCAACTCGGCCTGAACTGAGCGGAAGATCTCACCCGAAGGCGCCGATACCCGTGTGTCCCAGGATCGCGGGGTCGGCGCCGAGTTCGTCCAGCGTGATCCGGTACAGGTGCGCGCGCGGGGCCAGCGCCGCCCATTCCTCGGCGACCGCATGCGGGTGCACCGGGTCGTCGACCGCGGTGACCACCGCGAGCGGCAGCTCGAATGCCGACAGCAGCTCGGCATCGGGCCACTTGTAGTCCGCGGCCTCCTCGAGCGCCCGCGGCAGTTCCGGCCACTGTGCCCGCCAGGACTGGGTCAGCGCGTCGGCCAGCCACCGCGGGCTGCTCGCCCGCATCCGGTCGATCACCGTGTCCAGACCGTCCACGCGCAGCTGCGCCGCGGTGGCCGCCGCGCTCAGCGTGGCGGGACAGGCCGCGGTGTCGGGCCCGGTCCAGGCGGGCAGTGCCGCCACGACCCCCACGACGCGTTCGGGGTGCTCGGCGGCCCACTCCAGTGCGATCGCCGCACCCAGGGAAATGCCCGCCACCAGCACCGGGCCCGAATCCGCCGCCGCATCCAGCGCTGCGTGGCAGCTCGCCACCACCCGGCGCGGGTCGGGTTCCACCGCGACGAAATCCAGGCCGCGTGCGGCGCTCGCGGGACCGAAGGCGCGCCTGGCGAAATCGGCGTCGGACCCGGTGCCGGGCAGTGCCACGACACGAGCGGGGTGTGGGGAGTCGAACATCGGTCCGAGCGTAGCGGGGGTGGCCCGGCCCATCTACAGTGGCGTTGTACGGCCGCCGCAGGCCGTGCGGATCGGATCCCTCACGATGGTGTGCGACCCACGCCATCTGCTCTATGCAGGAGAGCGTGCACAATGTCATCCGCAGCCTCAGGGTATTTTCGACGTCTGAGCCGCAGGCTGACCGAAGACATCGATCAGCTGGATGCCGAAGAGCTGGCCGAGACGTCCGAGGCATCGGGCGCGTGCCGCGCGTCGGAGTGTCGGCGCGGTGACGAGGCGACCATGCTCGGTAGGCTCCGTAGCGTCGAAGCGTGTCCCAAGTCGGCGGGCGCCAGCGTCCAGGCCGAGTTCTTCGACGGCACCGACGCGATTACGCTGGTCTGGATCGGGCGCAGGCGCATTCCCGGCATCGAGCCGGGCAGGCGCATCCTCGTCCGTGGCCGGGTCGGCGACCGCGACGGCCGCAAAGTGATCTTCAACCCCTACTACGAATTGCGCGGGAACAGCTGACGTATGCCTTTGAGCAACGACAACGCAGGATCGGACGACCGCACCGGGCTCCCCTCGCCCGACCGTGACGAGGAACGTGCCGAGCAGACCCTCCTCGAACAACTGGGCGGCTTCAGCGGCCTGATCTACTCGACGCTTCCCGTTGTCGTGTTCGTTCCCGTGAACAGTGTCGCCGGGCTGGCGGCCGCGATCTGGTCGGCCCTCGGGGTGGCGGCCGCCATCCTCCTGTGGCGCCTGGTACGGCGCGATCCCATCCAGCCCGCCATCTCGGGCTTCTTCGGCGTCGGCATCTGCGCCTTCATCGCCTACCGGATGGGCGAGGCCAAAGGGTTCTTCCTCTTCGGCATCTACACCAGCCTCGTGTACGCCGGGGTGTTCCTCGCTTCCATCCTGATCCGCAGGCCGCTGGTCGGCGTGATCTGGGGCGTGCTGAACGGCCACGGCTCCGACTGGCGGTCCGACCCGCGCTCGGTGCACCTCTACGACCTGGCCACCACCACCTGGATCCTCGTGTTCGGGGCGCGCTACCTGGTGCAGTCGCAGCTCTACGACACCGACCGCACCGGCTGGCTCGCCTTCGCCCGCATCGCGATGGGCTGGCCGCTGACCGCGGTGGCGCTGGCCGTCACGATCTGGGCTGTGCGCCGGGCCGGTCACCTGCCCGCCAAGTCGGTGCGCGCGACCGAACCGGCCTGAGCCGTTAACCTTCCGCCGCCATCCGGCGAAAACCACAGGGGTGGGGAGATCGCCACCGCCGAGGTGGGTGCTTCCCCACCCTGGGGTGCCTGGTTGGTCCTCCGAGTTCATCAGACGATCTATGCGTACCGAAAAACACGCACTGATCGGCAAGAAAGGACTCGGACGTGGCTACCGAGCACAACACCGCGGCGCTGCCCGTCAACCACAACCCCGCGCTCTCGGAGAGCCGGCGGATCTCGGCCGAGCTGGACAAGCTGATCGGTCCGGCGGCCGGGGGCGACCGCCGGGCGGTCTCGGAGATCATCCGGATCGTTCATCCGCTGGTGCGGCGTTACTGCGGCGCGCGCCTGGGCAACACGGCCCATCTGCAGGTCACCGCCGACGACGTGGTCCAGGAGATCCTGCTGGCCACCGTCAACGCCATCCCGCGCTACCGCGACCAGGGCAAGTCGTTCCTGGCCTTCGTCTACGGCATCGCGGCCAACAAGGTCGCCGACGCGTTCCGCCGCTCCCAGCAGCACCCCGCCTACCCGGTGGCCGATGTCCCGGACTCCGCGTCCTGCGCCGCCGGTCCCGAGGAATGGGCGCTGGCCTCCGAACGCCGCGCCGCCACAAGGGAACTCATGAAAGTGCTGGCCCCCGCGCACCGTGAGGTGCTGGTGATGCGCATCGTGCTGGGCTGGTCGGCCGCGGAGACCGCCGAGGCCATCGGCACCAGCCCGGGTGTGGTGCGGGTGATGCAGCACCGCGCACTGAACAAGCTGCGCGCGGAGCTGAAGCTGGCCGCGTAGGGCTTCCGGCGGCGCTTCGCCGAGAACGCGCGTCCGGCCGTGTCACGGGGAGTTACGGTCTGATGCCGTGGTTGGCGAGTTCCAGCCGGAGGTCCTCCTCGGCCTCCACCGAAGTCACGAACAGCAGCTCGTCGTCGCCTTCCAGCGCGTCGTCCGGCTGCGGCACGATCACGCGCCCGCCGCGCAGGATGGTCACCAGTGCGGCGTCGCGCGGCAGGATGAGCGTGCGCACCGGTTTACCGGCCAGCGCGGTGTCCGCGGGCAGCGTCATCTCCACCAGATTCGCCTGGCCCTGGCGCAACGTCATCAGTCGCACCAGATCTCCGACGGAGACCGCCTCCTCGACCAGGGAGGCCAGCAGCCGGGGTGTGGACACCGCGACGTCGACACCCCAGGAACCGTCGAAGAGCCATTCGTTGCGCGGATCGTTGACGCGCGCCACCACCCGGCGCACCCCGAACTCGGTCTTGGCCAGCAGGCTGTGCACCAGGTTCGCCTTGTCGTCGCCGGTAGCGGCGATGACCACCTCGTAGGTCTCCAGACCGGCCTGCTCCAGCAGAGCCAGTTCGCACGCGTCGGCGTGCACCCAGACCGCGTCGGGGATCGCGACCGCATCGATGTGCTCGAGCTCACGCTCGAGCAGCATGACCCGATGCCCGCCGCGCAGGAGTTCCCTGGCGATCGATCGGCCGACGGCGCCTGCTCCGGCGATGGCCACTTTCATGTTCAGTCCTCGCTCGCTGGGGGCTTCCCGGCCAGGGCGACGGTTTCGCCCGCGGCGCCGGATGCGACGGCCACATAGACGATGTCGTCGGCCTGGATGATCGTCTTGCTGTCGGGGAGCACTGCCCGGCCGAACCGGATGATGAACGCGACCCGTGCGGCGACGGTCTGCTCTAGATCGCGCACGGTGCGGCCGTACCACTCTTCGTGCAGCGTCAGCTGGGTCACAGCGACAGTTCCGGTGGGGTCGCGCCAGGTGGTTGTGCCGGTGTCGCCGACGAGCGCGCGCAGGAAGCGGTCGGTGGTCCACGGGACCGTGGCGATGGTCGGGATGCCGAGCCGCTCGTAGACCGCGGCGCGCTTGGCGTCGTAGATGCGGGCGACGACCCGCTCCACGCCGAACATCTCCCGGGCCACCCGGGCGGAGATGATGTTGGAGTTGTCGCCGGAGGAGACCGCCGCGAACGCGTCCGCCCGTTCGATCCCCGCCTTTATCAGCACATCTCGATCGAAACCGACGCCGGTCACCTGCTCGCCAGGAAAGTCGGATCCCAGGCGTAGAAAGGCACTGGAGTCCCGGTCGATCACGGTGACTTCGTGACCTACGCGGACCAGGGCATGGGCCAGCGACGAGCCGACGCGCCCGCACCCCATGATCACTACGTACACCGTGCAACCTCGTTCCTGGAACCGTGGTGTTCGGTCTGCTTCGCTGTTCGGTCGAACGCTACCCGCCGAATGATTCCACCGGCCACGTTCCCCCTCCAGCCGGCGAGCAAACCTGCGAGCCACGCGCGCGATCCACCGTGCGGGGGCCTATGCTCGCTCCAGTGTCCAAGTTGACGACGGCAGCGAAGCGAGTGCTGCTGGGCAGGCCTTTCCGTAGTGACTCGCTCGGCCACACGCTGCTGCCGAAGCGAATCGCGCTCCCGGTGTTCGCTTCCGATGCCATGTCATCGGTCGCCTACGCCCCCGAGGAGATCTTCCTCGTTCTTTCGGCCGCCGGGGTCACGGCCTACCTGTACGCCCCCTGGGTCGGATTGGCCGTCGCCTTCGTCATGGCTGTCGTGGTGGCCAGCTACCGGCAGAACGTGCACGCCTACCCGTCCGGCGGCGGCGACTACGAGGTGGCCACCACCAATCTGGGGCCGAACGCGGGCCTGACCGTCGGCAGCGCGCTGCTGGTCGACTACGTGCTCACCGTCGCGGTGTCGATCTCCTCGGCCGCGTCCAACATCGGCTCGGCCATCCCGTTCGTCGCGACGCACAAGGTGCTGTTCGCCGTCGTCGCCATCGCTGTGTTGACCGCGATGAATCTGCGCGGTGTGCGGGAGTCCGGCACGGCGTTCGCGATTCCGACCTACGCGTTCATCATCGGCATGTTCCTCATGCTGAGCTGGGGCCTGTTCCGGATCTTCGTGCTCGGCGAGGAGTTGCGGGCCGAATCGGCCGGTTTCGGATTGATCGCCGAGCACGAGCACCTCTACGGGCTGGCGTTCGCCTTCCTCATCGCGCGCTCGTTCTCTTCCGGGTGTGCCGCGCTGACCGGTGTGGAGGCGATCAGCAACGGTGTGCCCGCGTTCCGCAAACCCAAGTCGCGCAATGCCGCCACCACTTTGCTGATGCTGGGCACGATCGCGATCGTGTTGCTGATGGGCATCATCATCCTCGCCCAGAAGATCGGGGTGGTGTACGCGCACAACGTCGAGGACCTGACCGGCGCACCGTCGGACTACCACCAGAAGACGCTGATCGCGCAGCTCGCCGAGACCGTGTTCGAGGGTTTCCCGCTCGGCTTCTTCTTCATCACGACGGTGACCGCGCTGATCCTGGTGCTGGCCGCCAACACCGCGTTCAACGGGTTCCCCGTGCTCGGCTCGATCCTGGCGCAGGACCGCTACCTGCCGCGCCAGCTGCACACCAGGGGCGATCGGCTGGCGTTCAGCAACGGCATCCTGTTCCTGTCCGGCGCGGCCATCGCGTTCGTGGTGCTGTTCGGCGCCGAGGTGACCAAGCTGATCCAGCTGTACATCGTCGGCGTGTTCGTCTCGTTCGTGCTCAGCCAGACCGGCATGCTGCGGCACTGGACCCGCTTGCTGCGCACCGAGACCGACCCGGCGCAGCGCGCGCGGATGAAGCGCTCGCGGGTGATCAACGCGGTGGGTCTCAGCGCGACCGGAGCGGTGCTGGTGATCGTGCTGATCACCAAGTTCTTCGCGGGGGCCTACATCGCCATCTGCACCATGGTGGCGATCTTCGTCGTGATGAAGATGATTCGCAGGCATTACGATTCGGTCGCGCGCGAGCTGGACGAACACGAGTGGGACGGCGTGCTGCCCAGCCGCTCGCACTCCATCGTGCTGGTTTCCCGGCTGCATCTGCCGACCCGCCGCGCCCTCGCCTACGCCCGCGCCAGCCGCCCGGACACGCTGGAGGCGGTGACGGTGAACGTCGACGAGGCCGACACCAGGGCGCTGGTGCGGGAGTGGGAGAACAGCGACATCACGGTGCCGCTCAAGGTGATCGAATCGCCCTATCGCGAGATCACCAAGCCGGTGCTGGACTACGTGAAGCGCGTGCGCAAGGACGCCCCGCGTGACGTGGTGACCGTGTTCATCCCGGAGTACGTGGTGGGCCATTGGTGGGAACAGGTGCTGCACAACCAGAGCGCGCTGCGGTTGAAGGGCAGGCTGCTGTTCGTGCCGGGCGTGATGGTGACCAGCGTGCCGTGGCAGTTGAGTTCGTCCGCGCGGGCGCGGACTCCGGGGGTGGTGAACGCGCCGGGCGCGGTGCGGCGCGGGTACGAGGATCGGACGTGACGTCCATGGAGCATTCGGGATGAGCGATCGGCCGACCGCCACGTTCGAGGTGCGGCTCGGGCCGCCGGGTCACGGCGGCTTCTGTGTCGCACGGCACGAGGGACGTGTGGTGTTCGTCCGGCACGGCCTGCCCGGCGAGCTGGTACGGGTCCGGGTCACCGAGGATCGCGGCGGCTCGTTCTGCCGTGCCGACGCGGTCGAGGTGCTCGAGGCGTCCCCAGATCGGGTGCGGGCCACCTGTCCGGTGTCCGGCCCCGGTGGCGCGGGGTGCTGCGATTTCTCCTTCGCCACGCCGGTGGCCCAGCGCGCGCTGAAGGCCACGGTGGTGGCCGAACAGTTGCGGCGGCTGGCCGGGATCGAGCGGGAAGTGGTGGTGGAGCCGATCGGGCCCGGAGACGCGATCGGCGGGTGGCGCACCCGCGTGCGCCTCGCGGTCGACGCCAACGGACGTGCGGGCGTGCACCGGTATCGCAGCACCGACGTGATCACGGATCTGCGGTGCCCGCAACCGGTCGCGGGGGCTTTGGACGGGATCGCGGACCGGCGGTGGACGCCCGGCGCCGATCTGGTGATCGCGGTGGACGGTGATGGGATACGGCATGTCGTCGAGCTGACGCCCGCTGCCGAGTCCGAACCGGTCGGCCACGAGCGCGGTCGGCGCGGTCCCGGCGGGAGTGGGCGGCGATCGGAGCCGGGGAGCCGGGATCGGCGTGCGGGCGGCGGAGCTGGTCGCCGCGATCGGCCGCACGGCCGGGATCGGCGCGGCGCACAGTGGGCCGCCGCGGAGTCGGCTCGCAGCGACGACCGGCGCGCGGCATCCGCACGCCGCGCCGCGGCGCACGCGACGCGCGACGAGTGGGTGTTCGAGGGCAGCGGGCGCGCGGTCGAGTACGTGGCCGGGCGCCGGTGGGAGGTCGCGGCGACGGGCTTCTGGCAAGCGCATCACGGTGCGGCGCAACGGTATTCGGACCTGATCGCGGAATGGTCGGAACTCGGGCCCGGTGGCCGGGCGTGGGATCTCTACAGCGGCGCCGGGGTGTTCGCCGCGCGGCTCGCCGAGCGGGCCGGGCGGACCGGTGTGGTGCTGGCGGTGGAATCCGCGCGGCCCGCCGTCGCGGACGGCGCCGCCGCGTTGCGCGACCTGCCCTGGGTGGAACTGCGGGCCCAGCGGGTGGAGCGCTGGGTGCTCGAGCACGTCGGTGCGGCCGCCCCGGACGTCGTCGTGCTCGATCCGCCGCGCGCGGGGGCGGGCAAAGAGGTGGTCGGCGCGGTCACCGCCAGCGGCCCGACGCGGATCATCCACGTTGGCTGCGATCCCGCCGCGTTCGCCCGCGATCTCGGCCTGTATCAGGCGGCGGGCTACCGGCTCGCCGATCTGCGCGCCTTCGACGCCTTCCCCGCGACGCACCACGTGGAAAGCCTCGCGCTGCTGGAGCGCTGAGCGGTCAGTCCTCGTAGACCGGGGGCCTGCGGTCCTTGCGGGCGCGGATCGCTTCGTCGAAATTGCCGGTGGTGAGGCGGACATACAGCTGGGCCGTGCCCTCGTGCTGCATGTGCGATTCGAATCCGCCCGCCTCCATGCCGCTCCACAACATGCGCTTGGTGAGCTCGGTGCCCACCCGGCTGAAGCCGATGATGCGCTCGGCGAGGTCGTAGCAGGTGTCCAGCAGTTTCGCCGCCGGAACCGTGCGGGACACCAGGCCGATTCGCTCGGCTTCGGTCGCGTCGACGTCGCGGCCGGACAACATGATCTCGAACGCCCTCGACGCGCCGACCGCGCGGGGCAGCAGATAGCTGAGGCCCAGTTCGGCGGAGGTGAGGCCGTTGTTGATGCCCGCGGCGCGGAAGTACGCGTCCTCGGCGGCGATCCGGATGTCGGTACCGACAGCCAGGCACAGCCCGCCGCCGATGGCCGCGCCGTTGACCGCCGCGATCACCGGCTGGTGCATCCGCCGCAGCGTGATCAGCACGTCGTTGAGCAGATCCATCGACCGGCGCGCGACACTGGTGACGGTCAGCCCGTCGACGTTCGGCACCTTTCCCGCGCCGGTCAGGTCGGCTCCCGAGCAGAAACCGTGGCCCGCCCCGGTCAGCACGACGACCCGCACGTCGTTGTCGGCGCGCACACCCTCCAGCGCCTCGCGCAGCGGGATCATCACGTCGAACGCCATCGCGTTCATCCGTTCGGGCCGATTGAGCGTCACCAGGGCGATATGGGGCCGTGGTTTGTCGATGAGCACGAACGACATGCGACCTCCTGAGCGGTGACAACCTCAATATAGGCACGCCGGGCGCGGCGCAGCGGTGAATCGCGCTCGGCACCCGCCGGATCCGGGTCGGGTCGCCGGACCGCACAATTAGAGTCACCGCCATGACCGTGTACGCAATCGCGCAACTGAAGTTCACCGACCGCGCCGCCTACGATCGCTACCAGGCGCGCTTCCTCGACGTCTTCGTCCGCTACTCCGGGACGCTGCTGGCCGCAGACGAGTCCCCGCAGACCATCGAGGGCGTCACCGATCGCGAGAAGGTGGTGCTGATGTCCTTCCCGGACGAGCCGTCCTTCCGCGCCTGGGCCGAATCGCCGGAGTACCGGGAGATCTCGAAGGATCGGCACGCCGGAGCGGACACGGTCACCCTGCTGGTGCGAGGTCTCGGTCACGGGTCGTGAACCGGCGTTCGGGCACGATGGAACCATGATCCATCATGTCCAATTGTGCTGTCCCGCAGGCGCGGAAGACCGGCAGCGCGGCTTCTATACCGGAGTGCTCGGATGGGCGGAACTCCCGAAGCCGCCCCTGCTGGCGGCCAGGGGCGGTTGTTGGTTCCGCGTCCCCGGGCGCGGTGGCCCGGACGGTGAACTGCACATCGGCGTGGAAGCCGACTTCCGTCCGGCCGGCAAGGCACACCCGGCATTCGTCGTGGACATCGATGCCGTCGCCGCGGCGGTCTCGGCGGCCGGATATCCGGTCGTCTGGGCCGATCCGGCGGAGATTCCGGGGCGGCGGCGGTTCCACACGCACGATGCGGTGGGCAACCGGGTGGAATTCCTCGCGGACTGATCCGGGGGGCACCAGGACCGGGCGCCGTCAGTCCAGCTGCCAAGTGACGCGGACGTCCGCGGAGATCTCGCTCTCGCCCAGCTCGACCGGGATGGCGACGGCACGGTAGGCCTCCACCGGAGCGGACATCGCCTGTGCGCGCGGAACCGGAGGCGCCGCGGCGGTGTCCTCGGTGATCTCCACGACGTCGCCGAGCGAGCGCCGCGCCCGCCGGGCGTACTGCTCGCCCTTGGCGAGGGCGTTGTCCCACGCGGCGTCGCGGGCGCGGTTGAGCAGGGATTCCAGGTCGGCGAAGGTGAGGGCCAGACCACCGAGGCGGACGTCGTCACCGCCCGCCTCGACGCAGTTGGCGATGATCGTGCCCGGGCCGGGATCGGCCTGCTCGCCGATATCGCGCAACGCGACCGTCAGCGATGTGCTCGCGAGGTATCCCGTGATGCGGTTGCCCTGTCCCTCGGTCCACACCGTCTCGGTCTGTACCGATAGTCCGCTGGTGGCGATGTCCGCGCCATCGACCCCGTCGGAGCGCAGCGACCGCGCGACCGCGGCCACGCGCTCACCGGCCCGGCTGTAGGCGAGCGCGACCTTGCTCGCGCGCGATTCGACGGAGACCGTCACCCGCATCAGATCGGGGACGGCGCCGGCGGTGCCGTGTCCGTAGGTGGTGACAGTGCCTGCGTGCGAATCGGTGTTCGTGCCCACTGAGCTCTCCTCGTCGATCGCTGTCGATCCGTACCGCACCATCGTGCCCGCTTCAGTAGTCGCCGCCGCGGGCCGCGATCGCCCGCACCGCCGCGTCGATCTGCGTGAAGGCTTCGGCGGCCAGCTGTTCGAGCAGCGCGAGCTTCAGCCCGGGCGCTTGCCGGGTGAGCCGATCGAACCGTTCGGGGGTCAGCACCGCGACGCACACCTCGGTCTCCGCCAGTACCTCGTTCCCGAACGGCGTTCCGACCAGCATCGGAATCTCCCCGAACGACATCCCGGCCGACAGGCTGAGCAGCCGGTGCGTGCGTCCGTCGGTGCCTTCGACCGTCAGGCGCACGCGGCCCTCGAGGATCAGGTAGAGACCCGAGCGCGCGCTGCCGCGTTCGGCGATCACCGCCCCGCGCGCGAACGTGCGCACCCGGAACTGCTCCACCAGGCGGGATCGCTCGTCCGCGGCGAGGCCGGCCAACGCCGGGTGACTCTCAATCCCGAACGACGCGCGGGCGGCCTCGCCGGCGGGGCGATGATTCGCGAGCACGATGTTCTCGCACCACTCGGTAGCGGTGTCGCGATCGATGAACACCGGCCCCCTCGGATCGTCCGGATCGATGCCGGAATCCGGGGAGCGCAGTCGCGCGTCTGGATCGACCAGCGCCACTCGGACACCCGCCGACAACTGCTCGAGTCGCAGGTCATCGATCATCCGCACCGCGATCGCGCTCACCTCGCCGACCCTGCGCACGTCGATGGCCAGCGCTTCCAGCTCGCCCGCCTGCTCCTCGATGGTGCGCACCGTGCGCTCCGCGCCCGCGAACAGCAGGTCGCCGTGCAGCTCGTAGACACACGCGCGATGCCCGTGCGCGGCGAGCACCGCGATCTCCTCGGTCGGGCGGCGTAGCCGCGAGGGCACCTCGGCCACCGAGTACGCCGCCCGGATCGCGGCCCGCGCCGCTCGGGTCACGTGCAGGAAGTGCAGCTCGAGTCGCCGCGACAGCTCACGGCAGGCGGCCACGCCGCGCACGCTGTTGCCGTGCCTGTCCAGCCGCGGCGAGTACACCGCGATCCCGACCTGGCCGGGCAGCACCGCCACGATCCCGCCCCCGACGCCGCTCTTGGCGGGCAGGCCGACAGTGGTCACCCAGTCGCCCGCCGCGTTGTACATGCCGCAAGTGGTCATGACGCTGAGCACCTGCTCGGTCAGTGCCGCCGAGGCCGCCTGCTCTCCGGTGACCGGATTGCGGCCGTTGTTCGCCAGCGACGCGGCCATCCGGGCCAGATCCTCGCAGGTCACGGTGACCGCGCACTGGCGGAAATAGCGATCGACCGCCTCGTCCGGGTCGGCGTCGAGGATGCCGAACGAGCGCAGCATGTAGCCGATGGCGCGATTGCGGTACCCGGTGCGCGCCTCGGAGGCGTAGACCGCCTCGTTCACGGTGAGCTCGCGCCCGGCGAAGCTCGAGTAGCAGCGCCGGATCCGCTCGAAGCGGTCGGCGGGGTCGCGGCCGTCGATCAGCGAGGCGGCGGTGATCGCGCCCGCGTTGATCATCGGGTTGCGCGGCCGCGCGGTCACCGGGTCCAGGCTGATCTCGTTGAACGGCTCACCGGATGGCTCGACGTCGATGCGCTCGGCGACCGCGTCCGGCCCCCGGTCGGCCAGAGCCAGGGCGTAGGTGAACGGCTTGGAGATGGACTGGATGGTGAAGCCGGTCCGGACGTCGCCCGCGCCGTAGATCCGGCCGTCGGCGGTGGCCAAGCAGATGGCGAACGAATCCGGCTGCACTGCGGCGAGTTCCGGGATGTAGTCCGCCAGTGTTCCGGACCGGTCCTCCCGGCAACGCCGGTGGACGTCGTCGACGATCCGTGCCACCACGCCGGGTTCGATTGTCCGCGAGACCGCTTGCTCGGGCCGGGCCACCCTGTCACTCTAGCTTGAGTTTTAACCTCTGAGCTGGGTTTTTATCCTGTTCGGCGGGGTCGTGGCCCGGGGGGTTTGGATGGCTTCTGGTTGCTGGGTGTTTT